>JAFAWC010000368.1 GCA_019242135.1 Mycobacteriaceae bacterium
GGCAACTTGACCAAACGACATTTCACGCTCCCTGCCCGCCTGCCTACTCCTCGGCAAAAGCTACACCAAGGTAAGCCTTAGCTCAATCAGACCCCGCCCGTGCCGATCACTGCGAGAGGACCGCCATCGCGGCGTTGTGCCCGCCGATGCCCGACACGCCGCCGCCGCGGCGCGCGCCCGCCCCGCACAACAGGACGCGCTCGTGGCCGGTTGAGACACCCCACCGGCGTGCTGGTGTGTCAAGTGGCTCATCGTCCTCGGCGAAGGGCCACGTCAGCGCGCCGTGGAAGATGTTGCCTGCCGTCATGCCGAGCGCGCGTTCCAGGTCATCGGTGGTCTTGGTCTCCATGCAGCCGGGCATCACGACGTCCTGAATCGGCTCGGCCAGAACCGAATTCAGCGACTCCAGCACCGCATCGGCCAGGTCCCCGCGGCGGCCGACGCCGTGCGGCGTGTGCAGCCCGAACACCGTCAGCGTCTGGGCGCCCGACGCCCGCAGCGATGCCGAGAGGATGCTGGGATCGGTGAGCGAGTGGCAGTAGATCTCGCACGGCAGCGGGTCGGGCACGTCGCCACCGGCCGCGCGCGCGTACGCGGCCTCCAACTGGCTGTACGTCTCGTTGACATGAACCGTGCCGGCGAACGCCTGCTCTGCGGTCACCGCGCGATCCCGCAACCGCGGCAGCCGGCGCAGCATCAGGTTGACCTTGACCTGGGAGCCGGGCACGACAGGCGGGTCTTGCTCACCGAGCAGCCCGGCCAGCACGGTCGGGGTCACGCCGGCGAGCACGAATCGCCCGTGGACCCGGTGCTCGAGATCGCCGGCGCGGTAGCGCACCTCGCCGTCCGGATCGACTCCGAGAACCTCGGCGCCGGTGCGCACCTCCACACCGCGGCAACGTGCCGCCTGCAACAGCGCCTCGGTGACCGCACCCATGCCGCCGATCGGGACCTGCCAGTCGCCGCCGATCAGGTGATACAGAAAGCAGACGTTCTGCCGCAGGCAATCCTCGTCGAGCCGGGCGAACGTCCCGATGAGCGCGTCGGTGGCGATGAGGCCACGCACGGCATCGTCGGCGACCGCGGCGGTGATCGCGTGCCCGACCGGCTGCTCGATCATCGCCGCCCAGTCCGCATCGGCACCGACCAGCGTGCGCGCCTGGCTTCGTGTCCGCAGCGGCTCGGTCATCGTTGGCCACAGCGCTGCGGTCACCGATCGGCAGCGCCGGTAGAAATCCGAAGCGACACCGCTGTGCGGGTCGACCAGCAGACCGGTGCGACCACCGGTTGCGGGGTCGGGCGAATACGCCGAGTACCGCCGCCGCGCCAGCCGGATCGGCAAGCCGAGTTCCTCGATGATCCGTCGCGGAAACAAGCTGACCAGGTAGGAGTACCGCGAGAGCTTGGCGTCCACGCCGTTGAACGGGCGCGCCGACACCGCCGCGCCGCCCACGTGATCGAGCCGCTCGAGCACGATGACCCGCTTACCGGCGCGCCCGAGATAGCCGGCGGCCACCAGGGCGTTGTGCCCGCCGCCGATCACGACGGCGTCGTAGCCAGCGGTCAGTTCAGGTAGCCCTCGACCTGGTCGCCCGGGCGTACGTGGGCGTCCTTGGGGTCGCCGCCGGTCTCGCGCAGCGCTCGCCGCTGCCGCAACAGGTCCCAGCACTGGTCCAGCTCGGTCTCGACCGTGTTCAGCCGCGCGTGCTCCTCGTCGCTGCTGATGTCGCCGCGCTGCAGCCGGGCACGCAGGTCTTTCTCCTCGGCGACCAGCTTGTTGATCCGCGTCAGGGTGTCGTTGTCCTCCGCCACCCGTCCAGTGTGCCCGCCCGCCCGGCGACCGGGAAACCCAGAGCCCGGCGAACCCTACAACCCGTCGCGCGGCCGAGGACCCGGCAGCCGCAGCAACAGCCGCGCCCCGCCCAACGGGCTGGCCTCCAGGGACGCTGTCCCGCCGTGAAGTTCGGCCTGTTGGGCGACCAGCGCCAAGCCCAGGCCCGAGCCGGATTGCGACGCGGTCGAGCCGCGCGAGAACCGCTCGAACACGACCCTGCGCTCCTCTTCGGGCACGCCGGTGCCGTTGTCATCGACCGTGATCTCCACACCCGCGCGGGAACTGACCGCCGAGAGCTGGATGCGCGACGCGCCGCCGTGCTTGACCGCGTTGGCAATCGCGTTGTCTACCGCGAGCCGCAGCCCCGCCGGCAGCCCGACGATGATCACCGACGGCGAGGGCATCAACGAGACCTCCAGATCGGGGTAGATCCGCATCGCGTCGTGGGCGGCCCGGTCCAGCAGTTCGGTGATGTCGACGGGCACGTGGTCATCCGACGTCGACAACTCGCCTTGCGCGAGCCGTTCCAGCGCCGACAACGTCGCCTCGATCCGCGACTGGGTGCGGATCACGTCGTGCAGCACCTCCTTGCGCTGCTCGTCCGGCAGATCCAGGGTGGCCAGCACCTCCAGGTTGGTGCGCATCGCGGTCAGCGGCGTGCGCAGCTCGTGTGACGACACCGCGGCGAAGTCGCGCGCCGACGCCAGCGCGGATTTGGTGCGGTCCTGCTCCTTCCAAATGCGCTGCAGCATGCCGTTTAGCGCGTCGGCGATCTCGACCGCTTCGGTAGCCCCGCGGATTTCGACGTCGGGCGCCTCGTCGCCGGTGTCGACCGAGCGGGCCTGCTGGGCCAGCCGTTTGAACGGGCGCACGGCGAACGTCGCGAGCAGCCAGCCCAGCACCGCCGCGGCGCCGATCGCGAACAGGCAGATCAGGATCACCCGCCGGTGCAGGTTGTTCGTTTCGGCGATCGTGGCGTCGTAGGTGGCGCCCACCGCCACGGTCATCTGCTCGGGCGCGCGGATATCGACGGTGCGGACCCGGTAGCGCACCCCGTTGACATAGGTGTCGGCGTAACCGACGGGCATCTCCGGCAGCACGACCGCCGAGTTGGACGTGACCTGGTTGGCCTCGCGCACCGTGATGACGGCATCCTGATCACTGGGCGATCGGGGGATCTCATTCAGGCCGCGGGGGATGAACGGAATCGCGAAGCCCGCGGCCTCGTCCAACCGCCGGTCCAGCCGCTCGCGCCGGTCGTTGGTGATGCCGATCCACACGATGGTTCCGACGATCAGCACGACGATCGCGGCGCCGATCGCCGTCGCGAATGCCACCCTGGTGCGAAGCGACGGGGTACGGCGGAAAACGCGCGACAAACGGTTCATTGGGTCCTAAGAACGAATCCCACCCCACGCACGGTATGCAATAGCCGCGGTGCGCCGCCAGCCTCCAACTTGCGGCGCAGGTATCCGATGAACACGTCCACGACGTTGGTGTCGGCTGCGAAGTCATAGCCCCACACCAGCTCCAGCAGCTGCGCGCGCGACAACACCGCGGTCTTGTGCTCGGCCAGAACGGCCAGCAGGTCGAACTCCCGCTTGGTCAGGTCGACGTCGACGCCGTTCACCCGCGCCCGCCGGCCCGGGATGTCCACCTCCAGCGGGCCGACCTGGATGGTCTCCGAGCTGAACGTCGCCGTCGAGCCGCGCCGGCGCAGCAGCGCGCGCACCCGCGCCACCAGCTCGGCCAGCACGAACGGCTTGACCAGGTAGTCGTCGGCGCCGGCTTCCAGGCCCGCCACCCGGTCGTCGACCGAGCTGCGCGCCGACAGCACACACACCGGCACGTCGTTGTCCATCGCGCGCAGCGCGGTGACCACGCTCACGCCGTCCAGCACGGGCATGTTGATGTCCAGGACGATCGCGTCGGGCCGGGTTTCGGTGGCGCTGCGCAGCGCCTCCGCGCCGTCGACGGCGGTGGCGACGTCGAACCCTGACAGCCGCAACCCGCGCTCCAATGACGCGAGCACATCGGGGTCATCGTCCACTACGAGCACACGGGGCGAGGCGACACCACTTTCCATGCAAGCAATCTTGCCTGATGAACCACCCCCGGTGAGGTAGGCGCGGACCACACGCGGACCACACGCGGGCCACGCTCGGACCACGCTCGGACCACCCGCGCTGACGGCGACCTAAAGCGCGCCCCAAATCCGCGCAATATCAAAGCGACGCTATTGTCGGGCTGTTACGATCTAAGACTTATGCTGCCGTCTGCACCGCGTCTGATTGTCGAACCCGATGATGGCACGGAACCCGTCCGCGAATTTATCCAGTCAGCGCAATCTTCGCTTTTGATAAAGCAGTTTACGTTTACCGAGGAGACATTCGTTCAGGCAGTCATTGAACGCAACAATGCGGGCGTCGACGTTCGGGTCATGCTGAATCCGAAAAGGTCGGGCGGTGATCGTGCGAATGACGAGACTTTTGAGAAATTCAAGGACGCCGGCGTCCGGGTGCAATGGGCCAATCCCAAGTTTTATGTGACCCACGAGAAATCCATGGTGGTCGACGGACAGGCCGCGCTGGTCGCTACCTTCAATCTCTGTGAGAAGTATTTCTCGCAGACCCGCGATTACGGCGTCATCATCGCCGACCCCCCGAGAGTGGCTCAGATAGCAGAGGTTTTCGAGGCCGATTGGGAGCATCGTGACTGGGTGGGTTCGGTTTATGAAGGGTTGCTGTGGAGCAACACGAATTCGCGCTACCACATGGCTCAGTTCATCGACACGGCACAGCACCAGCTGCACGTCCAGCATCCCAAATACGTCGACGCGGTCATTCTGGATCACCTCGCCGCCGCCGCTGACCGTGGCGTGAAAGTCCATGTTCTGTGCGGCGGGCGCCACGGCATCAGCGAGTGGGACATTCTCGACACGTTCGCGTCACTGCGCACCCTGCGGCGGTTCGGTGTCAAAGTCCACAAGCAGAAAAACCTTCGGGTGCACGCGAAACTGTTGATCGCAGACAACCAGCACGCCCTGCTCGGGTCGATGAATATCGATCGCAGCGCCTTCGACATGCGCCGCGAACTCGGCATCACGATCGCCGACGAAGATGTTGTCAGCCGGCTCAAAGAGGTCTTCGACTCGGACTGGGACCTCTCGCACCACTACGACCCTCCCGATCCGCTGGATCCGTGCAAGCACGCCGAGGATGACTTCCCGCACGACAAAGATCTCATGCATGAGTGAGACGGACCCACCGCGCGAAAAGGTTTCGTTGTTCGAATTGGCGTGGACGTTCAATCACATTGCGATCGCCTCGTTCGGTGGCGGGCTGTCCGCCTGGTCGCGCGAGGTCCTCGTGGTGGAGAAGCACTGGATGGGGGAGGAGGAGTTTCTCAGCGCGATGACGATGTGCCGGATCCTGCCCGGCGCCAACCAGGTCAACATGGCGGTGTTCGTCGGCACCAAGATGGGCGGTATCCCGGGCGCGTCGGCGGCGCTGGTGGGGCTCTGCCTGATGCCTGTGCTCTTCGTTTTGGCGATGGGCTACGTCTATTTCCGCTTCAAAGAGGTGCCGGCGGTCAAAAGCGTTCTGCACGGCGCGTCCGCGGCGGCCGTGGCCCTCACCGTGGCGATGGTCATCAAAACCGGCCAGAAGTGCTTGACGGGGCTGATCCCGGTGCTGCTTTTCCTTGCGACCTTCGTGCTGAATGGTGTCCTGCGCTTTCCACTGCCGTTGACCCTGGCGGTTGTCGCCCCGTTCAGCCTGATCTGGGCGTGGCCGCGAAGAACTCGCGCGTGAGCACCTACCTTGCCCTGGCGGGATTGTTTTCCATGTTGTCGCTGCTATCGATCGGCGGCGGAAATGCAGTTCTGCCAGAAATGCACATGAAAGCGGTCCGCGGCGAGCACTGGCTAACCAATTCCCAATTCGCCGACATATTCTCCATTTCCCAGGCCGCGCCCGGGCCGAGCATTCTCATTGTCACGCTGGTCGGCTATGGGGCGGGGCGAGCGGTCGGCGGTGTTCTCGGCGGGATTCTCGGCGGTGTCATCGCTACCGTCGCCATGATATTGCCTGCCGCGATATTGGTTTATGTCCTCACGTTGTTTTGGCAGAAGGCGCAGCAATCCCCGTTACGGCACGCGGTGGAGAAGGGCTTCGCGCCGCTGACGGTCGGCCTCATCTTGGGCACCTCATTGGTGATGAGCCGCGCGGCCGATCATGATTGGCGCGCTTATTCACTCACCGCGGTGTGCACGGGGATTTTCCTGTTCACCAAGACCAATCCGTTGATCGTCGTGGGTGCCGCGGGACTGGTCGGCTACCTGGGCCTGGTGTGAGAGGCCTGGTCTGAAAAGCGTGATATGAAACGGGCCCGCCGTCGTCAGCCCAGATGAGCCGACAGCAGCCAGGCGCCCACGGACTTGCGCCCGCTCGGTTCGTCCCGCACGTCGGCGAAGGGCAGCGCCGAGGAACCGTCCGGCAGGTTGCCGTGGATACGCGCTGGCCTGATCTCGTCGACCACCCAGTACCGCGACACGATGTCGCGCAGTTCGTCGGCGCCGACCGGATTCGCGGGCCCCTGCGGCATGCCGGCCCGGTCGAACACGAGCACGAAGTAGGACGCGCCCGGCGCGGCCGCGCGAACGATCGACTGCTGGTATCCCTCCCTCAGCTCCACTGGGATGCTGTGGAACAACGTGCTGTCGACGATCGTGCCGAACCTGCCGTCGTAGCCGGTGAACGAGCTGATGTCGGCGACCTCGAAAGACGCGTTGGTCAGGCCGCGGTTGGCCGCTTCGGCCCGGGCGAGGTCGATAGCGGTCGGTGAAAGGTCAAGTCCCACAGTGGTGTAACCCAGCTCCGCGAGTCGCAGGTCGATGGCCGCCTCGCCGCAGCCGACGTCGAGCACGTCGCCGTGGAACTTGCCCTGCTCGATGAGCGCGGCGAGCTCGGGCTGCGGTTCGCCGATGCTCCAGGGGGGCCGGGTGCCCAGGCCGAACCCGGCCACCTGGCCACGGTAGGCGGCGTCGAATTGGAATTCTTCGGGACCTGTCGTCATGCTCCACATATATCAATTAGATTGATATATGTCAAGATGATTGATATGACCGAGTCGCCGGATCAGCCGCTGGGGTATCTGCTGTATCGGCTCATGTCGGTGCTGCGGCCGGCGGTCACCGCCCAGCTGCAGCCGCTCGGGCTGGTGTTGCCGGAATTCGTTTGCCTGCGTTTTCTGTCGCTGATGCCGGGCCGGTCCAACGCGGAGCTGGCCCGTGACATGAACGTGTCGCCGCAAGCGATGAACAACGTGCTGCGCGGTCTGCAGGACCGCGGCGTTGTGACACGCCCGGCGACCGTGTCGTCGGGGCGGGCGCTGCCCGCAGAGCTGACCACGGCCGGCCGGGCGCTGGTGAAGCGAGCCGAGGCGGCGGTGCTGGCCGCCGACGAGCGTGTGCTGGCCAGTCTGAGTGCCACCCAGCGCCGCGAACTGAAACGGCTTCTCGAGGCCGCCGCTCCGCCCCGACCGGTTCCGCCCGGCTGAGCACCGATACCGCTGACCACCCCGCGGCCGCGATCCTGTGCGATGCGCCCTGACCGCGTGCCCGGTTACGCCTGGATCTCGCCCGCGATCTTGCGCTCGATGCTGGCCCGCGTCATTGCCGGCAACGCGATCAACCCATCGAGTTCCCTGCGTGCCCGGCTGTAGGCGCTCTGCCGTTCCTGTGCGGTGGCGCCGGTGTCGGTGGCCAGCCGCATAAGGCTTTGGGCCCGTGCGATCCGCTGCTGATCGTGTGACGAGAAGTCGCTGCGGCGCCGCCGGATCGCCTCGGACTCGGCGATGTCGAACGCGCTGACGTAGTCGGCGACGGCATCGCGGTACTCCAGCTGGGCGTCGCGATTGTCCATCAGGTCGTCGGCCTTCGCGGGTCGCAGCAGGTCGGCGCGCCGCTTGGCTTTGTGAAACGAGATCGTGGCCGGGTTACGCATATCAGTCATCACCGGGAAGTCGAGGAGTTTGGCGATGTCGAGCTCGTACTCCAGCCATTTGGCATCGGTTCGGCTGTGCTCCGCGAGAACCCGCGTCATTTCCCGGCGGTTCGCGTCGTGGTTGCTGCGGGCGCGACCGGAGGCCTCGGCGACGGCGATCTTCGTCTGTTGCTTGATCCGGTAGCGCTCCAGTCGCCGTTCGGCACGCCGCTCGTTGGCCGCGGCGATTGCCTTCAGGCCGCCACCGATGACCCCGCTCAACGGAAAGATCAGCCACCAGAACTCTCCGGCGAAATGCAGCGCAGGCCCCATGTTCCAAGCATGCCACCGGGTTTGAGTTAGGGTTTCGCAGCTGCCGCGCACGGGGAATGATTGGGGGTGCGGGTGGCGAGAGTAAGAGGCGTTACAGTCGGGTGCGCGTGTGCGGCGCCATCGACGAGCCATCGACGATGAGCCGCATGCACGACGAGGCGACGTCATGAGCGCACCCGATCACGGACACAGGAGCATGTGATGAGCTATTCGAACCCGGGCGGTTACGGCGGCCCCCCGCAAGGGCCGAGCACTGCGGGATACGGTCCACAATCAGCGGGCTACGGCGCCCCGCCAGAGCAGGGACAGGGCAGAGGCCTGCCGTTCTACCTCAACATCGGCGTGGTCGTGCTCGGAGTGTTGAGCTTTTTTCTGGGATTTACGCCATACATCAGCGGCGCCTCCGCCGAGTTCGGTGGTGAATCCGTCTCGGTGAGCAGTTCCACGAACTTCTTCATGACCAACGGGCTGATCAGCACCAGTCTTCTGCTCGCCGCGGCGCTTGTCGCGGCGCTGGGCATGCTGCCGAAGCATGAGATCCACGAGGGCGTGGTGGCGAGCCTGTCGGTCGTCGCGTTCATTTCGCTGCTGTTTCAGCTGATCAGCCTGCCCAGCGCGGCCAAAGTCGGCTTCGGCCTGATCATCGTGCTGATCACCTCGTTTTTGCAGGCGGCTCTGGCAGTCACAGCGCTGCTGTTCTCGGCCGACATCATCAAGCCGCCGGCGCCCAAGCAGCCCCAGTACGGGTACTACGGCCAGGGCGCCTACGGACCCCAGCAGCCGCTGCCGCAGGGTCAGCCGCAGCAGCCGTACTACGGCGCCGCCCCCGGATCGGGTCCGTACCCGCAGGCGCCTCCGTCTCAGCCGCAGCAGCCGCACAGTCAGTGGTGACGTGCGTCACCGCACGCCGACGCTTCGGTAGCGGTCCAGCCGCTGGGCATAGCGTTGCCCGTCGGGCAGCCGCCTCACCGCGGCGAGCTCCCCGGCGATCGCCTCCGACAGCCGCTTGGTGAAGTCGATGGGTTCGTCGGCGGCGTCGGGATGCTCGGGCACGATCTCGTCGACGATGCCCGACGCCAACAGGTCGGCCGACCGGATGCCCTGCGCGCCGGCGAGGTCCGCCGCGTGCCTGGTGTCGCGGTAGACGATCGCGCTGGCGCCTTCCGGCGGCAGCGGCGCCAGCCAGCCGTGCAACGCCGCCAGCACCCGGTCCGCCGGGACCATCGCCAGCGCCGGGCCGCCGCTGCCCTGGCCCATCAGCACCGACACCGTGGGCGTTGGCAACGTGACCAGGTCCGCGAGGCACCCTGCGATCTCGCCGGCGAGGCCCTGCTGTTCGGCGTCGGCCGACAGCGCCGGCCCGGCCGTGTCGATGATCAGCACGAGCGGTAACCGCAGACCGGCCGCCAGCGCCATTCCGCGCCGAGCCTCGCGCAGCGCTGCCGGGCCGACGGTGCCCGCCGCGGTGCGCTGCTGACCGAGCACGACTACCGGCTGCCCGCAGAATCTGGCGAGGGCCAGCAGCATGGTCGCCGCGTCGCCCCGCCCGGTGCCGGACAGCAGCACCCTCTCGGTGGCGCCGTGCCGGAGCAGCTGCGCGACCCCGGGCCGGTCGGGCCGTCGGGACGCGATCACCGAGTCCCACGCCGCCACGTCGGGGATCGGCTCCGCCGACGTCGGCGCGGGCGCCGCCGCCGGCGCGTCGACCATCACCTTCAGGGCCCGCTCCAACGTCCGGCGCAGCCACTTGAGCGGCACGACGCCGTCGATCACGCCGTGGCGCTGCAGGTTCTCGGCGCTCTGGATGCCGGGCGGAAACGGCTCACCGTAGAGCTGCTCGTACACCCGCGGTCCCAGGAATCCGATCAGTGCGCCCGGTTCGGCGATCGTCACATGGCCGAGCGAACCCCACGACGCGAACACCCCGCCGGTCGTCGGGTGCCGCAGATACACCAGGTAGGGCAGGTGCGCGCGCTTGTGCTGCTCGACGGCCGCGGCGATCTTGACCATCTGCAGGAACGCGACGGTGCCCTCCTGCATGCGGGTGCCGCCCGAACTCGGCGACGCCAGCAGCGGCAGCCGTTCAGCGGTCGCGCGTTCCACCGCGGCGGTGATCCGTTCGGCCGCGACGACCCCGATCGAGCCGGCCAGGAAGTCGAACTCGCTGGCTGCTACCGCGACCCGGCGACCGTGCACCCGGCCCTCTCCGGTGAGCACCGACTCCTCGTCAGGGCCATCCCAGCTGACGAACGACCCGGGGTCCAGCACCGCGTCGCGCAGCGCGGCGGTGGGGATCCGGCTCATCGGATGAGAGTAGCCAGCGCGGCGCGTCGGATCGGCCTCGATAGGCTGGCCCCCATGATCGGTGTTACCCGCGTCGACAAGGTCACGACCATCGAACTGCAGCGGCCCGAGCGACGCAACGCGCTGAACTCCGAGCTCGTCGACGGTTTGCGCACCGCCGTACAGGCAGCGGCGACCGATGACATGCGTGCCGTCGTGCTGACGGGACAGGGCAGCGTTTTCTGCGCCGGTGCCGACCTGTCCGGCGACGCGTTCGCCGCCGACTACCCCGACCGGCTGATCGCGTTGCACAAGGCCATCGATGCGGCGCCGATGCCGGTCATCGGGGCGATCAACGGACCGGCCATCGGGGCCGGCCTTCAGCTCGCGATGATCTGCGACCTGCGGGTAATGTCGCCCGACGCGTTCTTCCAATTTCCGACCTCCAAATATGGTCTCGCGCTGGACAATTGGAGCATCCGGCGGTTGGCGTCGCTGGTCGGCCACGGGCGCGCCCGGTCCATGCTGCTGACCGCGGAGAAGCTCACCCCCGACGTCGCTTTGCAGACCGGAATGGCCAATCGGATCGGCACGCT
>JAFAWC010000426.1 GCA_019242135.1 Mycobacteriaceae bacterium
CTACCACCGCGACAGGAACCCGGAGACAGCCTGGAGCGGGGACGGGGGCTCTACATCGTGCAGGCGCTGTCGACCCGGACGGGTGTCCGTGCGACCCGCACCGGCACCTGCGTGTGGTTCGAGCTCGACCTGCCCGGCGGCGAGGACGGCCCGGAGGAACGGGCGGAGATGGCCGACCTGGACTGACCGCTTGCGGTTGGTCGGAGGTCTGCGCGTCCCGTATGCTCGACTCGCTCCCGACGGCGGATACGTCGGCGTCGCTCTAACACCGGCAGCGTCGTAGGCCCCCATCGTCTAGTGGTCCAGGACGCCGCCCTTTCAAGGCGGTAACACGGGTTCGAACCCCGTTGGGGGTACACCGGCCACGGCCGGACAACTGAAGATCAAGGTCTCGTGGTGAAGTCTGGAGTTCACGCCGCCCTGTCAAGGCGGAGGTCGCGGGTTCGAATCCCGTCGAGACCGCTTCGCACGCCCAGCGCGTGAGGTGCTACCCGGGCAGGTAGCTCAGTCGGTACGAGCATCCGCCTGAAAAGCGGAGGGTCGGCGGTTCGATCCCGCCCCTGCCCACCAACAGCCAACCGCGGCCACCCACGGATGCGCCAGGTGAGGGTCCGCGGCCGGGCGCCCAGTGCTTCACTACTGGAAGCAGCCTCCCTTCACCGGAGCCCCGATGTTCGAGCGATTCACGGTCATTGACGCCGACACCCACATCACCGAGCCCCCCGACACGTGGACCGCGCGCGTCTCCTCGCGCTGGGGCGATGACGTGCCGCACGTCGAACGCATCAACGGCTTCGATGTCTGGGTGATCGCCGGCAAGCCGTGGGCCAAGCCCGGCAACACGGCCATGGCCGGCTTCGACGGCGTGCTCCCGGACGGACCCGCCACCTACGACGACATGCACCCTGCGGCGTGGGATCCCAAGGCGCGAATCGCGTTCATGGATGAGCAGCACATCGACGCGCAGGTGCTGTATCCCAACATCGGCGGCTTCGGCGGGGGTTCCTGGCTCAGCTACCGCGACCCGGCTTTCGCCCATGACTGCGTGCGGGCCTACAACGACTTCCAGACCGATTTTGCCACTATCGCCCCGGCCCGGCTGCTACCGACTGTGTCGCTGCCGTTCTGGGACGTCGACGCGTCCGTCGCCGAACTCGAGCGGGCGGTCGGCAACGGGCATCGCGGGGTGAACTTCTGCAACCAGCCGGACGCGTATGGCGAGCCAGCGCTGTGGGATCGGCACTGGGATCCGATCTGGCAGGCCGCCCAAGACGCGGGCGTCCCCGTGAACTTTCACATCGGCGGCGGACGCATCGGCGAACAGCTCGCGAGTGGAAACGAGCTCGGGTTTCGGGCGAACTTTTCGCGCATCTCATCGCTGCTCTTCGTGGACAACCTGCGCTGCATTGCCGACCTCATCCACGGCGGCGTGTGCCATCGCTTCCCTCAGCTGAACTTCGTCTCGGTCGAAAGCGGAGTCTCGATGATCCCGGGTGCGTTGGAGTCTTTCGACTGGCAATGGCGAAACGGCGGCGTCACGGAAGAGCACCCCGAGTACGACCTGCTGCCTTCGGAGTACTTCCGGCGCCAGATCTATGGCTGCTTCTGGTACGAGCAGGAAACCATCACAACGCCGCTGCTGGCCTACCCCGACAACATGCTGTTCGAGACGGACTTCCCGCACCCGACCTGCCAGCATCCCGGCCCCCGCACCCCCGCCGTGGGCCCGGATCCCTATGCCACACAGGCGCTCTCCACCCTTCCCGATGAGGTGCTGCGAAAGGTGCTGGCCGGCAACGCCGCGCGAATCTACGGCCTCGCCCTCGCCGCGTGAGCGGTGCGCCAGATCTGAGCGAGGCGCTCCGCGCGTGGATCGAGGCCGAGGTCGGTGATCCTTCGGTCATCGTGCGCGGGCTGCATCGCACGTCCGCTGGGTATTCGCGGGAAAACTGGGTCTTCGAGGCACGTTGGGACGCGAACCCTCGGCGGCAGGAGCAGCGTTTGATCCTGCGCCGCGACCCCCCGGGCAGCGTGCTCGACACCGACCGGCGGGTCGAGACCGCGGTGCTGCGCGCCGTCGACCGAACGGCGATCCCTAGCCCGAGCCTGCGCTGGGCGGACCCCGACGGCGAAAGGCTGGACCGCCCCGCCATCGTCATGGACCTTGTGGACGGCTACTGCGACGGGTTCGCGCTCGCCGGCGATGCTCCCGTCGAGCAACGACTGCAGCTTGCGCACCGGTTGTATGACTACCTCGCCGATATCCACCAGCT
>JAFAWC010000553.1 GCA_019242135.1 Mycobacteriaceae bacterium
GAAGATCGGGGCTCTGGTGACAAGCGGGCCGCCCGATGGGGATTTATCGCGCCGAAACAACGACGGGCGAAAACTTGGTTGCCTGCGGACGTCGTCGCGGGTCAACATGGCCGATAACTTTTGCGGCGTACTCGACGCCGAGTGAAAACACCGCCAGACCTACCGCTTCCCACAGATAAAGTGAGCCCAGCTATGTTCTTCCTGATCGCGATCTTCCTGGTCATCTTCACCCCTCTCGCCGTGCCTGCGGCCGTTTCGCTCCTGCACGCCCTCAGCGGATGGAAGAAGACCGCGACGCCGGCTGCGGTGCCCGCGGCAGCCTGACCGTATCCGCTAGAACCCCCGTATGCCCGGCGTGCGGGGGTTCTTGTCACCGCGGAACCAGGCGCAGTGCAATCGAATTGATGCAGTAGCGCTGGTCGGTGGGAGTGGGGTAGCCCTCGCCGGAGAACACATGGCCCAAGTGACTGTGGCAGTTGGCGCACAGCACCTCGGTGCGTGTCACTCCCAGCGAGTCGTCGGGCCGAAGAATCACCGCGTCTGAGCGCGTCGGGTCGAAGAAAGACGGCCAGCCGCAAT
This sequence comes from Mycobacteriaceae bacterium, assembly GCA_019242135.1. GTDB lineage: Bacteria > Actinomycetota > Actinomycetes > Mycobacteriales > Mycobacteriaceae > Mycobacterium. The sequence continues at coordinate 580 of JAFAWC010000553.1, forward strand.
GGGACTCGAACTTCTCGGTGCTGCGGAACAGTTCGGCACCGCAGGCCCGACACTCATAGACGCCCTCGCTGGTGGTGTCGGTGTACTCGCCGGTGAACGGACGCTCGGTGCCTGCGCGCCGCAGCACGTCGAACTCCTCGGGCGTGAGTCGTTCTCGCCACTGGGCGTCGGAAAGTTCGAGTTTCGGCGAGTTTTCGGTCATGCGGTTACGCTAGCGCGCTGATCCTCATCCGACATCCACCGTGGGTCGATCCCGAACTGCAGCCGATTCTCGGCCCTGGCGTCCAGATAGCGGAAGTACAGCACCGCCAGGATCACCACCAGCATCAGCGACCACCCCCACGTGACGCGCAGATACTCCAGCGCCCGACCGGTACTGGGCCACCGCCACATCAGCCACTTGTCGGCGGTCATGAAGCCGTAAATGGCCAGCCATGCCGGCCAGTTCCGGATCACCGAGTTCCGCAGGACCACCGTCATCAGGAACGGGAACAGCATCATCGAGTAGTAGGCCTGACCGAGGGAGAGCACCAGCCACGACGCGATCAGCAGCACACCCGATGAGGTCGCGAACCAGAACAGCGGGTCGCGGGTGCGGTAGTAGCGATACAGCAGCCACAACGAGGCGACAGTGAGCAGCCCAAAGACGATGCGCAGCAACATGATCAGCCACATCGGCAGCCCGTAATAAATACCGTTTCCCAGGATTGAGCTGTTGAAGTAGTCGCGGGTGCCCAAGATGTAGGGCAGCGTCCTTCGGTAGAAGTCCATCGGGTCGCTGACCAACGGGAACGCGGCCACGTTGAACACCACCGGCACCGCGATCGCGGTGACCAGTGCGCGCCACTGACGATTGAGCAGAGGTAGCAAAAGCAGCGGCGCAAGAAGCGGTTTGACGACGAGTGACAGTCCGATTGCGACGCCGGACCACCATTCATGCGCGACTCTTCCGTCCAGCAGCCAACGAAAGAACAGCACCTCCAGCAGCAGGATAGAGCCGTTGATGTTGGCGAACACGATCGTATTGATGACTGCTTCGGTGCAAAACATCGCTGTCAGCAGCGCGGGAAAGGCCGCCGAGGTGGGCGAAAACTTGAACAGCCGTACCAGCAAATACGCCGCGATGATCATCGCGGCGGTGTTGAAGGAGATGAACCAGTACCGCGACGCATCGACCGGCAGGTACCCGAACGGCGCCATCAACAGGGTGCCACCGGGCGGATAGAGATAGTGCGGGTCGACGTAGTCGAGGTGTTCGTTGTAGATATCCAATCCGAGCTTGAAGTTGATGACCGCCCGGTAGACCGGTCCGTAGTCGTCGGTGATGTATCCGTTGGTGGCCAGCACATAGCTGCGATGGATGATGAACAGGATCGCGAGCGGCCACAGAATCGGGCGCAGCACTGCAGACGCGGTCGGTGGGCTCGTCTGGGGTCGGAACGGGGCCAGCAGGAACCCCCACCTCGAACTGCCGCTGGTCGTATCGGAGCGCGTCACAGGCGCACCGTACCTGACGGCTTGTGACTGATCAGGCGGGGCAGTACGTGTCGGTCGACGGCAACTTTCCGCTGTCCAAATAGCCGATCGTCGGCGCCATCGCGCAGGGCGAGTAGATGCTCACGCCGTGGCCGATGCCCTGCCACACCACCCTCTTGCTGGCCACACCCGCGTTGATCACCGTCGCCGACACCGCCGCGATGGCCTCGTTGCCCACCACAGCGTCGTTTGGGCTGCCCATCAGCAGCACGTCGACCTTGAGGTTCTTCGGGTCCGGCGCTGCGTTGGCGCTGGGCCAGTTCAGGCACCTCACCAGGTCGAGCGCGCCGACCGCGCCAAACTGGGGAAACTCCTTTCCCCATTCGACGAGGAGTTCGCGCACCCGGTCAGGGGTCGGGCGGTTGAGCGAGTCGCTGCACTGATTGACGAACTGCCCATCGGTTTCGCGCAGCGTCTGCGCTTCGTTGATCAGGTTGTTCAGCTGGTTGGCGTCCCCGGAGCGGGCCGACGCCAGGGCGGTCGCGAGCGAGTTTGTCGCGGCCACCCGATCGCCGTGCGGGAACGCCAGGGCGGTGGTGATCGCCTGCGCGACCGCCGCGGCCGACGCACCCCCGGGTCCGCGGCCCGCGCGGGCGGCCGAAAGGATCCCATCGACCGCCGCCTTCGGGTCGGGGCCAAGCGGGCAGTTTACGGCCGCGCACTGGGTGGCGAAGGCGTCCAGGGCCGCCTGCTCGCCCTTGATCTGCTGCAGTTGGGCGCCCTCGGCGTTGATGCCCGGCGGTATCGGCGAGTCCAGCACCAGGCGGGCGACGTTGTCCGGGTGCTTGCCGGCATAGGCCAGCGCCACCTGGGCGCCGTTACCGATGCCGAGCAGAGCGAGCGCGGGCACGTCCCAGGTCGTGCGCAGCCGCTCGATGTCCTCGGCGGCGTGCGCGTTGTCGTATGCGCCATCGCCAGGAGAAATGGCGTCTGTGCAGTTGGTGGTGGCGGTCACCACGATGTCACCCAGGTTGGCCACCGGATCGTTTCCCGTCTGGAACTGGGCCTGGTCGTGCATTTCTCGTCGGTCCACCGAGTCCCGGCAATCCAGCGCGCCCGACATGCCGATGCCGCGCCGGTCGATCGACACGATCGGGCGGCTCTTGAGCATGTCGGTCCCGCCCCGGGTCAGCCACTCCGGCAGCTGAACCGACGACGGCAGATCCGACCCCGTCGTGACGACCAGGGGGCCGGCGTCGGGCGGCGTCTGCGCCGAGCGGGCGCGCACCACGCCGAGGGTGACCGTGCCGCCGGCGTTGGTGACCGGGTCGAGATCCGCGTCGAAGGTCGCGCAGTCCAGGGTGACGCCGGCGGGCGGAGCCCCCACCCCGGAGAACAGTTTCGAGGTGCAATCGCGCCACGACAGGTCATTCTTGGGCGCCGCGACCGGCGGTGGACCGTGCGGGGCCGGCGTCGACGTCGGGTTGGCTTGAGATCCGGGTCCGGAGTTGGTGGCATATCTGGGGTTGGCCGCAAGTCCCGGGGCGCACCCGGCCAGCACGGCGACCGTCGCAATGATCGCGACACGGCGCCTGGGGGGCCGCGTCGCCAGGGACGGTCCGGGGGACGGTCCGG
>JAFAWC010000144.1 GCA_019242135.1 Mycobacteriaceae bacterium
GGCGTCGCGAGCCTGCGCTACGACAAGGTGGGCACCGGCCGCACCGGGCTGGGTCCGTTCGCGAACCGGCCGGCGGATGTGGGCAGTGCCGTCTACACGTCAGGGGCCAAGGCGGCGGTGCGGTTTCTGGCCGGCCAGGCGCGAACCGACCAAACCCGCATCTCGGTGTACGGCCACGGGGAGGGCGCCACCCACGCGTTGATGCTGGCCACCGACACGAGCGCAGGAGCGCCGAAGGTCCACTCACTGGGACTTTTTCAGCCACTGGCCGGCCGCTATCTCGACCTGATCACCGCCCGTGTGCGCGCCGACGAGGACGCCGCGGTGAGCGCCGGGCGAAGCACGCCGCAGCAGGCCGATGAGGTTATGGCAGCGTGGACCGCCGCCGTCGCGCAGGCCCGCGCCGACGGCACCGCTCCCGCGCAACTCCCCAACGGCCTGAGCGCCATCCTCAATCCCGGCAACGTCAAGGCCGTCGTCGAGTCCGACGCCATCAACCCCGTCGCCTTGGCCATGTTGGTCCCCGCGGGCACCCCGGTGCTGCTGACATGCAGCGACTCCGACGGCCAGGCGACCTGTCAAACCGTTCAGCCGCTGGCCACCGCCCTGGCGGACACCGCGCTGCAGTTTCTGCAACTCAAGGGCGTGAGCCACGTGCTCAAGGATGACCCCACCGACAGCGTCACCAATTACGCGAAAGACCAGCCGCTGACTCAGGAGCTGGTCAGCGCGCTCGACACCTTCGCCGGCCGCTAGCGGCGGCCCGCCGTACGGCAAAGCGTCGTAGGCGTGCCTTAGCGTGGCGGTCATGACCGACAAGATGTTGGCGCGCATCGCCGCCCTTCTTCGCCAGGCCGAGGGCACCGACAACGCGCACGAAGCCGAGGCCTTCATGGCCGCGGCCCAACGGCTGGCCACCGCCACCTCCATCGACCTGGCCGTGGCGCGCAGCCACGCGACCACCCGCACCATCGCGCAGAACCCCGTGCAGCGCACGATCACCATCGGCAACCCCGGCGCCAAGGGCCTGCGCACCTACGTGCAGCTATTCGCGGTGATCGCCGCCGCCAACGACGTGAAAGTCGATGTGGCGTCGAACTCTACGTTCGTGTACGCCTACGGATTCCCCGAGGACATCGACGCCAGCCACGCGTTGTACGCCAGCCTGGTGATGCAGATGGTCCGTGCCTCCGAGGCCTACCTCGCTTCGGGCAGGCACCGGCCGACACCGACCATCACCGCCCGGCTGAACTTCCAGCTGGCGTTCGGAACGCGCATCGGCCAGCGGCTCGCGCAGGCCCGCGCCGACGTGCAGCAGCAGGTGCGCGACAGGTCGAGCTCCGTGCCGGGCACGGCGCTTGCGTTGCGCAACAAGGAACTCGAGCTGACCGACTTCTACAGCCGGGAGTCCAAGGCGCGCGGCACCTGGCAGGCGCATCGGGCGTCGGCGGGTTACTCGTCGGCGGCGCGGCGCGCGGGTGATAAGGCGGGCCGCCGGGCCAGGCTGGGCAACAGTCCCGAGCTGCCCAACAGGCGGACTCCGCTCGAGAGGTGAGCACGCGCGATGCTCAGCGCAGCAAGGTCTATGCGGCCGAACAGTTCGTGCGCACGCTTTTCGACCGGGCCGCCGAGCACGCGTCGCGCGTCGTGGATTTCTTCGGCACGGCGCTGACGCTGCCCCCGGAGGGGCGGTTCGCGTCGGTGGAGTCGGTGCAACGCTACGTCGACTCCGTGCTGAACCACCCGGCGGTGCAACGGCGATGGCCCGAGCTGTCGGCTGTCAGCGTGCGGCCGCGCCGCGGTGTGACCGCGGCGCATTACGAACGTCGCGACGGTGATGCGACCATCGCGGTGCCCGCGCGCAGCGATCGCTGGGCGCTGCGGGAACTGGTTGTGTTGCACGAGATCGCACACCACGTGTGTGACGCGAACCAGGCATGCGGCGCGGCGGCGCCACACGGACCGCAGTTCGTCGCGACGTTGTGCGAACTCGCCGGCCTCGTGATGGGACCGGAGGTGGAGCACGTGCTGCGGGTGGTCTATTCGAGGGAAGGGGTGCGCGGTTAGCGTGGAGCCGTGAGCGTTCGGTCCGTTAACTGCCCGTCAGGTGCAGACCGCGCCGACCGCCGCCGAGCCGACGAGCTTGACGTACTTGGCCAGCACGCCGGTGGTGTAGCGTGGCGGCAGCGGCGTGAAATCGGCCTTGCGGGAATCGAATTCGGCGGGATCCGCTAGCACGTCGAGGGTGGCGTTGGCGACGTCGAGCCGGACACGGTCGCCGTCCCGAAGAAACGCGATCGGCCCGCCGTCGGCGGCCTCGGGCGCGATGTGTCCGACACACAACCCGGTGGTGCCGCCGGAGAACCGGCCGTCGGTCATCAGCAACACGTCCTTGCCCAGCCCCGCACCCTTGATGGCGCCCGTGATCGCGAGCATCTCGCGCATGCCCGGGCCGCCCTTGGGGCCTTCGTAGCGGATCACCACCGCATCGCCCGCGGAGATGGTGCCGTCCGCGAGCGCATCCAGTGCCGCGCGTTCCCGTTCGAAAACCCTTGCGGTGCCCTCGAATACATCGGAGTCGAAGCCAGCCGTCTTCACCACGGCACCCTCGGGAGCCAGCGAGCCGCGCAGAATCGTGATGCCGCCGGTGGGGTGCATCGGATCGGTCAGCGCCCGCAGCACCTTGCCGTCGGGGTCCGGAGGCGCGATCTGCGCGAGGTTGTCAGCCATCGTCCGGCCGGTGACCGTCAGGCAATCACCGTGCAGCAGACCCGCATCCAGCAGCGCCTTCATCACGACGGGCACCCCGCCGATGCGGTCGACGTCCGTCATCACATGCTGGCCAAAGGGTTTGACGTTCGCGAGATGCGGAACCTTGGCGCCAACGCGGGTGAAGTCCGCCAGCGTCAGCTTCACATC
>JAFAWC010000245.1 GCA_019242135.1 Mycobacteriaceae bacterium
CACTCGAGGCCACCTCAGGCGCAGCTCCCGCCCATCGCCCGAGACGAGATCCGCAACGCCTACCACAAACTCGGCCTGATCGAGCAGTGATGGGCCGACTGGGCAGATTGTCGTCGACGTTTTGGAACGTCGGCGATGAGCGGCCGCCCACCCGCCGACGCTTTGCGGAAAGTGCTACCGATAGGTGTACAGTATGCGATACATCCAGCTCGGAGCCGTCTTAGGAGGTCGACGCGGTGAGCATCCCCGACCGAGTCACCGATGCTGACTTGGTGCGCTACGAGGTGCGTGACAGCGGTGTCGCCGTGCTGACCTTTAACCGCCCCGAACGCATGAACGCCTGGGGCGGTGGCCTGGCCACCGCCTTTTACTCCTGCCTCGACCGGACCGAATCTGACCCGCACATTCGCGCCGTGGTCGTCACCGGAAGCGGCCGTGCGTTCTGCGCTGGAGCGGATATGGGGAACCTGTCCACGATCGGCACCACCACGGTGGACGGCGCCGCCCATACCGATGTCGACAAGCTGGTCGGAGGACGTCACCCGCATTTCGTGACGACACTGCGCAAGCCGATCATCGCGGCGATCAACGGCGCGTGTGCCGGTATCGGGCTCACCCAGGCGCTGATGTGCGACGTCCGGTTCGCCGCGCAAGGGGCGAAGTTCACCACGTCATTCGCCCGGCGCGGTCTCATCGCCGAATACGGCATCTCCTGGATACTTCCCCGCGTCGTCGGCTGGGGCGCGGCGCTGGACCTGCTGCTGACCGGCCGGGTGTTCTATGCCGACGAGGCCGCGGCGCTCGGGCTGGTCAAGGAAGTCCTCCCGCCAGATGAACTGCTGCCGCGCGCGATCGCCTACGCCGAGGACATCGCTGCAAATTGCGCGCCGAGTTCCCTGGCGGTGATCAAGCAACAGGTGTACGCAGACAGCATGCGAGACGTGTTCGAGGCCAGCGCGGTGGCGGAGAAGCTGATGCACGAGTCGATTGGCCGCCCCGACTTCATCGAAGGCGTCACAAGCTTCTTCGAGAAGCGCCCGCCGCGCTTCCCGCCGCAGACATGAAGACCCAGAAAGGACCTGAGATGGCGCTGGAATATCAGGCGATCGACGTGGACAACCACTACTACGAGCCACTGGATGCCTTCACCCGTCACCTCGACAAGAAGTTCAAGCGCCGCGGCGTGCAGATGGTCAGCGACGGCAGGCACACCCTGGCTGTCATCGGTGACCAAGTCAATCGCTTCATCCCCAATCCGACGTTCGATCCGATCATCGTGCCCGGGTGCCTGGACCTGTTGTTCCGCGGCGAGATCCCCGAAGGCGTCGACCCGGCGTCACTGCTGAAGGTCGACCGGTTGGCGCAGCACCCGGAGTACCAGAACCGCGACGCCCGGGTGACGGTGATGGACGCCCAGGGCATCGAGACGGTGTTCATGTTGCCGACCTTCGCCTGTGGGGTGGAAGAAGCGCTCAAGCGCGACATCGACGCGACGATGGCCTCGGTGCACGCGTTCAACCTGTGGCTCGACGAGGACTGGGGATTCGATCGGCCCGATCACCGGATCATCGCGGCGCCGATCATCTCATTGGCCGATCCGCAGAAAGCGGTCGACGAGGTCGAGTCCGTGTGCGCGCGTGGCGCCAAGCTTGTCCTGGTGCGACCGGCCCCGGTGCCCGGTGCGGTCAAACCTCGGTCGCTTGGCGATTCGGTCCATGATCCCGTGTGGGCCACGCTGGCCGAGGCGGCCGTGCCGGTGGGATTTCACTTGAGCGACAGCGGCTATTTACAGGTCGCCGCGATGTGGGGCGGCAAGGCGACTTTCGAGGCGTTCGGCGGGTCGAACCCGTTGGACCAGATCCTCGTCGACGACCGCGCGATTCACGACACGATGGCCTCGATGATCGTGCACGGCGTGTTCACTCGCCATCCCAAATTGCGGGCGGTAAGTATCGAGAACGGTTCCTACTTTGTGTACCGGCTGATCAAGCGCCTGAAGAAGGCTGCCAATAACCATCCCCGATTGTTCCCCGAGGACCCTGTGGAGCAGCTGCGCAACAATGTGTGGATCGCGCCCTACTACGAGGACGATTTCGCCCAACTGGCCGACGCCATCGGCGTCGACAGAATTCTCTTCGGCTCGGACTGGCCGCACGGAGAGGGCCTCGAGTCGCCGCTGGCATTCACCGAGGAACTCAGCGGATTCAGTGCCTCCGATATTCGTAAGATCATGCGGGACAACGCTTTGGACCTCCTGGGTGTCAAGGTCCCCTCGGCAGCGTAGATCACGCCGATGAGCGAGTGGACACTGGGAGCGGTGCTGGACGCGATTGCAGAGGTGGTACCCGAGCGCCCGATGACGGTGTGCGGCGAGCGCCGAAGCACCTTCGCCGAGTCCGCAGACCGCACGCGTCGGCTCGCCAACTTTTTGGCCGGCAACGGCTTTGGGGCGCATCGCGAGCGCAAATCCTTGCACCGCTGGGAATGCGGGCAGGACCGCATTGCGCTGATCATGCACAATGACCTGTACCCCGACATGGTGATCGGCTGTTTGAAGGCACGAACCGTGCCGGTGAACATCAACCACTACTACACACCGCGCGAGGTCGCCGAGCTGCTCACCTATGTCAGGCCCCGCGGCGTCATCTACCACCGGTCACTGGGCGCGAAGTTCGCCGATGTGCTGTCTGCGCACCGCCCGGATCTCTTGGTGTCAATCGACGACGAAAGCGGCGATGCCGAACTGCAGGGTGCTGTAACTTTGAAAGACGCACTGGCACAGGGCAGTACCGACCAGAGCGTGGTGTCCGCACCGGATGACCTCATCATGATCTGCACGGGCGGCACCACCGGACGTCCCAAAGGCGTGCTGTGGCGGCAGTCCGACATGTACGTGACATCGATGAACGGCGCCGACCACGCGTCGGTCGACGAAATTCACGACAGAGTGCGCAGCGGGGGACCACCCTGGTTTGCCGTGTCACCACTGATGCATGCGGCCGGGTTATGGACGGCGTTCGCGGCGATCATGAACGGCTTGCCGGTGATCCTCTACGACAGCCGGCGCAAATTCGACGCGCGCACGGTCCTGCTCACCGCCGAGCGCGAGAGAGCCGGAATGATGACGATGGTGGGCGACGCGTACGCCGGCCCGATCGTCAGAGAACTGCAGCGGGGTTCCTATGACCTATCCGCTTTGTTCGCTATCGGAACCGGTGGGGCGGCGACCAACCCGAAGTACCGGCACGCCCTGCTGGAAGCGATCCCGCATTTGACGTTGATCAACGGGTACGGCTCCTCCGAGACGGGGAACATGGCGTTCGGGCATAGTCTGCACGGAAACGAGCGCGACACGTTCGAGTTCAGGACCGGCGGCCTGGTCGTATCCGACGACTACGGCCGGTTCCTCACACCCGGGGAGCCGGAGGTGGGCTGGGTGGCTCGGGCTGGCCGAATTCCCCTCGGCTACTTCGACGATGCCGACGCCACCCGGGCGACGTTTCCCGAGGTCGAGGGTCGGCGGGTGGTGATCTCGGGCGACCGGGCGTGCCTGGAACGCGACGGCAGCCTTCGACTCTTCGGCCGGGACTCACTCGTCATCAACACCGGCGGCGAGAAGGTTTTCGTTGAGGAGGTCGAGGAGGTGCTGCGAGCCCATTCCGGCATCGCCGATGCCGTGGTGGTCGGCAGGCCGAGCGAGCGATGGGGCGAAGAGATCGTCGCAGTCGTCGCGCTGCAACACGACGGTGCCGACGTCACGAATTCGACCCTGTCCGCACATTGCACGGCCCAGCTCGCGCGCTTCAAGACGCCGAAGCACTACGTCGTCGTCGAGCAGGTGCGTCGCCTCGGCAACGGCAAGGCGGACTATCGCTGGGCCAAGAAAATGGCCGCGCAGCAGGAGACGCTGGCGTGACCGAGAAGGTGATCGACTGTCTGGTCAACGTGCATTTCGGCGAGGCCGAATCCCAGCCCGGCTGGATGCTCAAGGTGCGGGATGACTACTTCAAGGGTCCGAAGTCGATGTTCGCGCCGGTCGACCTGGCCGAACTCCTCGACGAGATGGACGAACAGGGCGTGTACCGGGCGATTCTGATGGACAGCCTCGTCAAGCCGTCGACGACCGCACGCAAGTTTGTTGAGACCAAACCGGATCGGTTCGCCCTGG
>JAFAWC010000520.1 GCA_019242135.1 Mycobacteriaceae bacterium
CTCATCGCTTCGCTCTGCATCGTCGCCGGCGCGTGCATTAGGCGCCGCTCCTCCTCATCGCTTCGCTCTGCATCGTCGCCGGCGCGTGCATCAGCACACCGCCGCGAGCGCCTCGACACGCACGGTGTTTTCGTCGGCGGCCAGCCGCACGACGCTGCTGCGCGCCTGTTCGACCGTGCTGTGGGGGTAATCGGCGCGGTGATGGCAACCACGGCTCTCGTCGCGGGCCAGAGCCGCGGCCGCCAGCGCCCGCGCGGTGAGAGTCAATGCCGCGTCCTCCACATCGCCCCGGCCGGCCAGCCGGCGAACGGCCGCGGCGGACAACGTGTCGGTCAGCCGGTGCAGTCCATCGGCGTTGCGGACTACCGAGGCGTCCCTGGTCATCGCGCGTTGCAGCTCGCGCCGGTCCAGCGCGGTATGGTCAGCCGCCTCAGGCCATCTGGCGCGCGTCGACCCCGACGCCGCCGCGTGTGCGGCCGCCGCCTTCCCCGCCCGACCGCCAACGACCAGGCCCTCCAGCAGGCTGTTGGACGCCAGCCGGTTCGCGCCGTGCATGCCGGTTCGGGCCACCTCGCCGGCGGCGAAGAGGCCGGGCAATTCGGTCTGCCCGTGCACGTCGGTGACGACGCCACCGCAACTGTAGTGCGCGCCGGGCACCACCGGGATGACTTGTCGCACAGGGTCGATGCCGGCGGCCAGGCACGCGCTGGTCACAGTGGGGAAGCGGGTCTTGAAGCCCGCGATGCCACGGGCATCGAGGTAGACGCAAGAATCGCCGGTTGCCTTCAGCCGCGCGTCGATAGCGGCCGCGACGACGTCGCGGGGCGCCAGATCGCCCATCGGGTGCACCCCCGCAGTCACCGAATTACCCCGGGAATCCAGCAGTATCGCGCCTTCACCACGGATAGCCTCGGTAATCAGGGGTCGCCGGCCGCGGGCGTGGCCGTCGAACAGCATGGTCGGGTGAAACTGGATGAACTCGATGTCGCTGACCGCGATACCGGCCCATAACGCCAGCGCGATGCCATCACCGGTGGAGCCGTCGGGATTGGTGGTCGCGCTGTAGAGATGGCCAAGCCCCCCGGTGGCCAAAATGACCGACGGCGCGTGCACCACACCGGGCCCTTCGGGGCTCAGCGCCAACACCCCAGTCACCGAACAGCCGTCGTGGAGCACCCGCAGGGCCGTGTGATTCGTACGGATTTTCAGCGCGGCACTGGCGCGGTCGAGCACGCGCTGCACCTCGGCCCCGGTGGCGTCGCCGCCGGCATGCACGATGCGCCGCCGCGTGTGCCCGCCCTCCCGGGTCAGTGCCCACCGGCCGGACACTGTTTCATCGAATCGTGCTCCGTCGCTTACTAATTCGGCCACTGCCCGGTAGCCGTCGGCGACGATCGAGGTCACCGCTTCACGGTCACACAGGCCCCCGCCGGCGGCGAGGGTGTCCGCAACATGTGCTTCCACCGAGTCGTCGTTGTGCGGCAGCACCACCGCAATCCCGCCCTGCGCGTAATGCGTCGCCGTCATCCCGGGTTTGTGGTCTGCCTTGCTGAGCACCACGACGCGCCGGCCGGCGCGATGAGCGGCCACCGCGGCGGCCAGTCCGGCGACGCCAGTGCCGATGACGACGACGTCGGCCGACTGCTGCCAGGCCGGGGTCGCGGTCATTCGCCGCCGCCGGGCTGCCCGATTGCGATCATCCGTTGCACGCTGCGTCGCGCTAGCAGGGACGTCTCGGCGTCGACGTCGACCTCGTCGGCGCCGTCGAGCAGGCAGCGCAGCAACGCCGCGGGGGTGATCATCTTCATGTATTTGCACGACGCGCGGTCGTTGACGGCGCGGAAGTCGACATCGGGCGCCGCCCGGCGCAACTGGTACAACATGCCGACCTCGGTCGCGACCAGCACCTGGCGGGCGTGTGTCTGGTGGGCAGCTTCGAGCATGCCGCCGGTGGACAGGATCTTCACCCGGTCGGCCGGGAATGCTCCCTCGCCGGCGAGATACAAAGCTGAAGTCGCGCAACCGCATTCGGGATGTACGTACAGTTCGGCGTCGGGGTGGCTGCGGGCCTGCCCGGCGAGTTCGTCGCCGTTGATTCCGGCGTGGACGTGACACTCGCCGGCCCAGATGTGCAGATTGGCGCGCCCCGTCACACGGCGGACGTGCGCCCCGAGGAATTGATCGGGGCAGAACAGGATTTCACGGTCCGGATCGATGGACGCGACGACGTCCACGGCGTTGGACGACGTGCAGCAGATATCGGTCAGCGCCTTGACCGCGGCGGTGGTATTCACGTAGGAGACGACGACGGCTCCGGAGTGGTCGTCTTTCCACGCGCCCAGCTGGTCGGCGGTGATCGAGTCGGCCAAGGAACAGCCGGCCCGCTGATCGGGGATCAGCACGGTCTTGTGCGGGCTCAGGATCTTGGCGGTCTCGGCCATGAAATGGACGCCGCAGAAGACGATGGTGTCCTCCGGCGCGTCCGCGGCCACCCGCGACAGCGCCAGCGAGTCGCCGACATGATCGGCCACGTCCTGGATGGCGGGCAGCTGGTAGTTGTGCGCCAGGATGGTGGCGCCGCGCAGTCGTGCCAGGCGGCGGATCTCGGCGGCCCACTGCTCATCGCCGTCCACACCGGTGTATCCGGAGGGTGTGTCGGTAATGCCCGCGGCCAAGTCGGTGTCCAGCGTGTCCGTGCGATGCAGGACCGTCATGACGTTCCTTCCGCAGCAGCTGGTTTTCGACTTACAATCGAAAACATGGCTAATGGTAGCACCGCGCACGAGGTGCTCGCCGTCGTGTTCCAGGTTCGTCCCGGCGGGGACGGCCCAGGCGGGGTAAAACCTCAGCTCAACGTGTTGCTCTGGCAGCGCGCCCGCGAGCCGCAGCGCGACGCGTGGTCGCTGCCGGGCGGGCGACTGCGGCACGACGAGGACATGACCAGTTCAGTTCGGCGTCAGCTCGCCGAGAAGGTCGACCTGCGCGAGCTGGCGCACTTGGAACAGCTCGCCGTCTTTTCTGACCCCCAGCGCGTCCCCGGCATCCGCATGATTGCGTCGACGTTCCTCGGCCTGGTGCCCTCCCCCGCCACCCCGGAGCTCCCACCGGACACCCGTTGGCGTCCAGTGAACCGACTGCCCCAGATGGCGTTCGATCACGGTCCGATGGTGTCGTATGCCCGCACGCGACTGGTCGCCAAAATGTCGTACACCAATATCGGGTTCGCACTCGCGCCAACCGAATTCGTGTTGTCTACGCTGCGCGACATCTACAGCGCGGCCCTC
>JAFAWC010000536.1 GCA_019242135.1 Mycobacteriaceae bacterium
TGGTCTGCCCGCTGGCGAGTTTGAACGGCACGTCGCGGTATTCGTGGCCGCGCTTGATGACGTCGAATGCGGCCTGCCAGGAGGTCATCGGAGCAATGGTACGGGGGCCGCCGGTGCCGCAGTGGGTACCGCAGCCGGGTATCTGGCTGGTCTGGGTCCGCGTTGGGCCGCTCGGGCATAGGATCTGCGTTATCCAGGGAAGTTGGCCGCGAGCATCGCGGGTAGTTCACATCCGACGTCTTAAGCAAGCAGGACGCAACGATGCAGACTCCAGACGACAATGACAATGGCGCCAGGCGCGCCGACAGTGCTCAGGGCGGCACGCGCGCCGACGTGGCTCAGGGCGGCACGCGCGCCGACGTGGGTTTCGCCTTAGCCGGCGGTGCCCCGGAACGGGTGGGCTGGTTCCGCTTCTACTTCGATAACCAGCGATGGGAGTGGTCGCCACAGGTCGAGCGGATGCACGGCTACCCGCCGGGCACCGTGGACCCGACGACCGAGCTGGTGCTGTCACACAAGCACCCAGACGACTACCGCGTCGTCTCGGAGACCATCGAACTCATCCGCCAGACGGAGCAAGCGTTCAGCAGTCGCCACCGCATCCGTGACACCGAAGGCCGCATTCATCACGTCGTCGTCGTCGGCGATCAGCTCATGGACGGCAACGGCTGCGTCATCGGAACCCACGGCTTCTACATCGACGCGACCCCGGCCGAGAACGCTCGCCAGGACCAGCTCACCGCCGCTCTTTCCCGAATCACCGCCAACCGAGCGCTGATCGAACAAGCCAAAGGCATGCTGATGGTGATCTACGGGATCTCGGCGGAGGCGGCGTTCGATCTGCTCAAGTGGCGCTCGCAAGAAACGAACCTCAAGCTGCGCGAGGTCGCTGAGCGCATCACGGCTCAGTTCGCCACCCAGAGCCACACCGGGGAGCTGCCATGCCGTGCGACGTTCGATCAACTGCTGTTGACGGCTCATCTTCGAGCAGCGGATGCGCACCGGTGAGCCCGGGAGATGCGGACGAAATTAGCAAGCCTAATAGCTAGCTATGCTTAGTGTATGCTGACCGCCTCCTCAACAGACGGGTGTGCGGCGGCACCGTACCTACCGGCGCCGTACCCGACTTCGTGGCCGACGCTGGCCGGCCGGGCGAAATCGCTTACCGGGATTCGGGCGGTGGCCGCGCTGCTGGTGTTGGCCACGCACGCCGCCTACGGCACCGGCAAGGAGACCCACGGCTATATCGGGCTGTTGTATTCGCGTCTGGAGATCGGTGTGCCGATCTTCTTCGTGCTGTCCGGTTTCCTGTTATTCGGCCCGTGGGTGCGGGCGGCCGCCAACGGCTTCATGCCGCCGCCGGTGGGCCGCTACGCGGTGCGCCGAATACGGCGAATCATGCCGGCCTACGTGCTGACGGTGCTGCTGATCTATCTCCTCTACCAGGTCCACCCCGCACACCCGAATCCCGGACACACCTGGACGGGACTGTTCCGGTACCTCACGCTGACGCAGATCTACACCGATGACTACATCTCCACGTACCTGCATCAGGGCATGACCCAGATGTGGAGCCTGGCGGTGGAGGTGGCGTTCTACATGGCGCTGCCGGTGCTGGCCCATCTGCTGCTGGTCGTGCTCTGCCGGCGCCGATGGCGACCCGGGCTGCTACTGGCCGGGCTGGCCGCGCTCGCCGCGATCAGCCCGATCTGGCTGATCGTTCTGTACACCACCCACTGGTTGCCCAGCGCGGCAGGCATGTGGCTGCCCGCCTATCTGGCGTGTTTTGCCGGCGGGATGTTGTTGGCCGTGCTGCGGGCGACGGGCGTGCGTTGTCACGCGTTCGCGGTGATCCCGGTGGCACTGATCAGCTACCTGATCGTGTCCACACCGATTGGCGGCGACGTGACCACGTCACCGGTCAAACTGTGGGAGCCGCTGGCCAAAGCCGGGTTCTACGCGATCATCGCGACGCTCGCGGTCGCCCCGCTCGCGCTCGGCGACCGGGGCTGGTACGAACGCCTGCTGAGCAGCGGGCCGATGGTCGCGCTCGGTGAGATCTCGTATGAAGTGTTTCTGATCCACGTGGCGGTGATGGCGATCGCGACCGGAGCCGTGCTGCGATGGCCGGTCTTTACCGGCTCGTTGACGGAGTTGTTCGCGGTGACGCTGGTGCTAACAATCCCGCCGGCGTGGCTGCTGCATCGGGTCACGCACGGTCAGAAATCGGCAACGCCGTCGCGTGAAAACAGCGCTGAGGACGATGCCGAACTGGAATCGCTGAGACTCCCGAGCGCGTCTCAGGCGTTGGAGCTGGCGGTGGCGAGCTTTGAGCGGACAAGCACCAGCGGTGCGTTGGGGTCGTGTGGCTGCGGAATGGCCGCGAGAGAGAAGTCCGCGATCGCGCCGGGGCGGAAGACGACACAGTGAGTTGAGCCACCGAACTGGAAGTAACCCAGTTCCTCACCCTTGGCTACGTGGTAGCCGGACGTCACGTACGAGTTGATCACGCACGAGGAGACCTCCGACATGCCCACAGCCACGACGGCCACGAGGCCGATGACCGGATCGTCGGCGTCAATCAGAATGATCGCCCGCGCAGCGACATGCGCGAGGTAGGACTGCGAATTGGTGGGTTCGACCG
>JAFAWC010000065.1 GCA_019242135.1 Mycobacteriaceae bacterium
GGGCGAGGCGGTCAGCAGACGGCCCTCGTTGTACAGCAGCCGGTGGCGGCGAACGAGGCCGTAGTCGACCAGCTCATGCAGCCGACGGTAGGTGGCGGTGCGACCGATCGAGAACCGGGTCATGACGTGCTCGGCTCGGACCACGCCCTGGCGGCCGATCCACTTGACGATCTCCCGGTCACGCTCGGTGAGCAAACCCGCGCCTCCGAGCCAAACGAGACGGATGAATGATCCGAGCGATCGCGGCCTGGCGGAGCCTCGGCACAATCACCGCGGCCTCCCCCACGCCGAGGCTCTTGATCTGGTCCGGGTGGATGGCGTACTCGCGTCCACGGGTGCGACTTCCCAACCCTGTCCTCATCGCGCCCAACCCATCACCCGTCTGCTGCGTCGTGATCCACGCGCCGCGCGTGCCACCGATCGAAGCGAGCAGCTCGGCCGATTCGGGGACGACTTGCCGGTGCGCGATGAATGCGTCGACGTTGCCCAGGACCTGGTCGCGGATCCCGCCGAGGACGGCGGCGCTCGTCAAGACCGCAGCAAGATCGGCAAGCTCCTGGGTGCCGAGAAGCAGGCTGAGCTTCGCTCCGCGCGCGCGGCCGAAGAGTCGTACGACCTGCTTGGCGGCGATTGCCGAGAACTCATCGATGACGATGAGTCCCGGTCGGTGGTCACCGCTTTGCCGGCCCGCGCTGATCGCGACGAGGTCCTGCACGATCGCGGCGGCCAACATGCCGGTGGCCAACGGCCGGCGATCTGCGTCGAGGCGAAACAAGACCACATCGCCCCGAGCAAGGGCCGCTCGCCGATCGATCAATTCTCCATCTGTCCGCGGGTCGATCCAGGCACGAATGTCCGCCTCGGCCAGGATCGCGAGCCGGTCGCGTGCACCGGCGAGATCGCGTTCTTGCTGAGGAGTGAGTGACTCGAGGTAGTCCAGCTCGACGACATGCTGTGATAGAGCAAGCTCAGCATCCAGACGAGGACCGATAGGTGCCGGACCCCGCCGCCCGGCAGCAGGAAATCAGGAACTGCAGGGTGTACGCGATCACCGCCGTCCCGGCCAGCACCGGGAACTGAGCCCGGTAGATCTCCGAGATCCGAGAGACGGCCGCGCCCGGGCTGATCCGTTCGTGCCCATCAGCGTCGCCCGCTTGTATGCCGGGGATGGTCGGGCGATAGGGCGCTGACGAGCTGACATCTTCGCGTCGCCGGACGGAAACCGACAGCATTTGAGATCGCCTTTTTTCGCGCTCGCTGACTGTCCAGCACGTCCGGTAGCGTTCCCTGCAGTGCCGGCGACAGCAGCCGATCGTGGTGCAATCGATGAGTGACCGGGTTAGCGAGCGTCGGCGTGCCGCCCAGCTCGCCCGCCACTATCGGGACCATGAGAACCTGACGATCGCCGAGATCGCGCACCGGCTCGGCCGCGCACGGGCGACCGTCAGGGCGTACCTGTACGACCCGTCTCAAGCTAACAAAAGACCTACGGACAGCTTGCAGGAGCAACAGTTCTCCGCGCTGCTGGTCATGCACGGGCACCAATCTGCAAGCGACTCGTCGGCTCTCGCTGCGACGGCACAAGGCCGGCGTCCCGACTGCCCGATTTGTCGGGGTGCGGAAGTCTCGACCGTCCGTATAGCGGTCCCCGGTACTGCCCCTAATTCGTCGTGAAGGCAGAAGTCGATGGCGAGCATGACCGTGGCGAGTCTGCGCTACCGCATCGGATGGCTACTCGACCGCGCTCGTAGCGTTTGCTGCTCAGATTCGGATCTGCACAACATCGGCGTCGTGGTCGGCGCCGGGCGTTGAGCGAGGTCGCTGTCCGGTCCGAGCTACGGCTCTCACGCCGGGGATTCGTACTCCCTGACCGGCAGCGGCAGCTCATAGTAGCGGCGCTCCATGGCGCGGCCGAGGAGGCGCTGGAGCTGCTCCCGCCAAACACCCGCTGCCGGAACTGGCTCGTGTGGCACTGGCTTGACGTTCTCGACCAGGTACAGGTAGCCGTCGCGACATCTGGACCTGGATGGCGAGGCCGCGCGATCATCGCCCTGGAACGGGAGCTGGACCCGGGCACGCTCTCGCCCGACCGGCGACGCTGACATCCCAGTGGCCGGAGGGGGTGCCACGTAGCCTTACCAGGTGCCACCGATCACCGCAAGGGGGTTCCTCGCGCCGCCGGCGGTACGATGCTCGCACCCACTCGCCCACCACCGAGCGGCGAGCGGTCGTTCGTTTCCATGCTGCATCCTTCGTGCGCTTAGGCAGAGGTTTCCCGCGCTAAACGATGCATTAGTCCTTCGAGTAGGACGAAATGACCCGACACCTTTGCGTTCGGCTGGGTGACAGAGGACCCTACACCTTATGCCGCACGGGGGCCGTTGTCTAAAGGGTCGTTGGATGACACTGCTGATTGCGGGCGCAGCCATCGGCGTCGTAACTTCGTTTTCCGCCTCCGCTGTGGCTGCCATCCGAGGATGCTTCAACGGGCGCATTGCCTTCGACAGCGCTCGAAACGGCAGTCGGGACATCTATCTAACAGGGGCGCCGGCTCAGGGGCTGTCAGTGCCTACCCCCACGTCCACGCCGACTCGGCTCACGACGGGTCCGGATGATGCGCAACCATCCTGGTCGCCTCCCGACCCGCACAACACCTGTAATCTGAATTCTGGCCGCGCCACGCTGATCGCGTTCCAGAGAACCTCTGGCGGCCAGACCAACATTTACCGCATCGACGCATCGACGCCAGAACCGAGCGGTCACGCCATCCAGGTGACGAACGGCGGAGCGGATACCGCTCCAGCCTGGGCTTACGTCACTCCGGCTGGGGCGCCGAGCTTGCCTTATCCGCCGATTGCGTTCGAGCGGAGTATCAACGGCCACCGAGACATCTTTGTCGCAAACTACGACGGTAGTGATCCGACGAACTTGACCAACAGTTCCGGGGCCGACTACGCCAACCCGGATTGGGCATCCGAGAATCTCGGCGATAGCCCCAAGTTGACCTTCGATAGTGACCAAGGCGGGAGGCGTGAGATTTGGGTGATGGACGTCGGTTTCGACGCTACCCAGAATCGGTTCGTGAGCAGTAACATGCGCCAAGTCACGATCGGACAGCCGGTCAGCTCTCAGCCTAGCTGGTTCAGCTTCAACGCGGGCCCGCCGAGCGGGGACACCACGATAATCACGGACCGAATCGCGTTTGCCGGCCCGGACCAGGACGGGGGACCCAGCCAGATCGACATCGCGGAATACAACCGTCAGACTCCGAACTCCACGGGCCCGTTCACGGTACCCGCCGGCACCAACTTCTTCGCCCTCACGAACGATGCGACCGGAAACTCCGCCCCAGCCTGGTCAGCGGACGGACAGTTCATTGCTTACCAGAAGGCCAATGCCGACGGAAATTCAGACATCTACGTACTCGACACAACTACGAATGATGAATCTGGCGACGTCAACCTGACCCAGCACGTCGGCGATAACAGGGATCCTGACTGGGAGGCGGTTGAGTTTGTGCCAGTTGAAGTGTTTCCGATAAGACCTGTGGGCCGACGACACAGAACACGGCGTGCGGAGGACATCCCGTCCCCGGCGCCTGCTCCCTCCGCCCACACCTTAACTGCAGCGCTGAACGGACCAGGCGAGGGCTCCGTCACCGGCCCAGGGATCAGCTGCCCGGCAACGTGCGTGGTCACCTACCCCGACGCGACGGTAGTGCCCTTGCGTGCAGTTGCCGCTCCAGGGTCGACCTTCGCGGGATGGGCGGGGGCAGGCTGCTCGGGAGCCGCAGGATGCACGATAACTATCAGTGCTGATGTCCAGGTGACCGCGACGTTCGACGTCTTGCCTCTCGTGCCTCCGACGCTATCGGCCTTGCACATCTTCCCGCCCAAGTTCACGTTGACCGGCCGCTTGGTGCGTGGCCGGTGTCTCGTGCCCACCAGTGGCAATCGAAAGCAGCACGCCTGCACCAGGGCCATCGCATTGCGCATCAGCTACATGCTCACGATTCCGTCCCGGGTGAGCCTCACGTTCCAACAGGAACTCGCAGGCAGACTGGTCAAGGGACATTGCATCGCGGTGACGCACGTCGACCAAACACGGCGACGATGCACCCGCCTACTCCCCATGAAGGGTAGCCTGACCCGGGCTAGCGTGGCGGGATCAAGCGCATTCATTTTCACCGGGCGCATCGGTGGCCACCGGCTGCAGGTTGGGTCGTACCGCCTTACCGCCACCCCCAGCGCAAACGGTCAGACCGGCGACGCCCAGAGCGCGACGTTCGAGAT
>JAFAWC010000179.1 GCA_019242135.1 Mycobacteriaceae bacterium
CTGTCCAGCTTGCCCGCCGGCCACTGCCCGGGCTGATCAGTACAGATAGACGCGGGCGTTGTTCCCGCCCGCGCAGGTGACCCAGTTGTCGGAGCCGTAGGCGGCGCAATCCATCAGGAAGTTCGCACCGTTGGCGGGATCGCAGCGGGCGCCGGCAACGGTACTGCAGGCGACACTGCCCGGCGCCGACACCGTCCTCAGGTCACGGCTCGGACGGCCGAACTGGGCCCAATACGACTTCAGCACACTGTCGGCGAACGCGCACGAGGTCTCGGCGGTGCCCCGCCCGGAACGGCTGCCGAACCCCGTCTCGTTCGGAATCGAAGTGCCCTGCCCGCAGGTCACGCCGTAGGAATCCGGGGCCTGCACGAGCGACGGCAGCGCAGTCGACGTCGTCTGTGCCGCAGACGGACTCGGCGACGAAAGCGTTTGACGAGTGGTGGGAACTGCAGAGCCTACCGTCGGTGATGGGCCGGCGCCGTCCTCAGAACCCGGCTTGACGACCATGCCGATGACTACGCCAATGGCGCCGAGGACCGCAACCGCGGTGATCGCGACGACGGTCGGCAGCACCCATCGGCCTGGTCGTCTGCCCGTGTCCTGCAAAGGCGGTGACGTCACTCGCTGAGGCGCCGGCACCGTCTGGGGGTCGAACTGCGGATAACTCGGCGGGGGCTCGACCGGTGGATGGCTCACGGCCGGATACGTGGGTGGGGAAGCGGGCATAGCTGGCGCTTGGGGCGACATTCGCCAGTCCGGTTGAAGCGACCGCTGTGCGGCGCGACCGAACGCACCGGCAGAGCCATACCGGTCGTCGGGTTCCTTCGCCATGCCCCGAGCTATCACTTCGTCGAATGACCTTGGGAGTCGGGGATTTACCGCGGTCGGGCGCGGCGGTGGAGACGTCAGGTGCGCAGTGATCAGCTGCTCGAGGCTGTCGGCCGGAAACGGGGCGTAGCCTGTCAGCGCTTCGTAGAGAACACATGCCAGCGCGTAGACGTCGACAGCCGGTGTGATCGGTTGGTCGAGGTACCGTTCGGGCGCCATGTAGGCGTAGGTGCCGATTTGGGTGCCGGTCCTCGTCAACCGGGTGTCACCCTTCGTTTCTGCGATGCCGAAATCGACGAGGTACGCGAAATCCTCGCCGGTGACAATGATGTTCTGGGGCTTGACGTCACGATGGATCAACTGTTCGGCGTGTGCCGCGTCAAGAGCCGACGCGACCTGGCTGATGATGGCGACAGCCCGGCCGGGTTCGAGCGGTCCCCTCCTGAGCATCTCGTGCAGCGTTTTCCCCTGGACCAGGCGCATATCGATGTACAAGCAGCCGTCGATCTCGCCTGACTGATGAATTGGGATCACATGGGGCTCTTGCAGAATTGCCGCGGCGCGGGACTCACGACGGAACCGGGTCCGAAACCTCTCGTCTTGCGTGAACTGGTCGGAGAGGATTTTTAAGGCCACGGTTCTACCCATCACGGTGTCGTACGCCTGATAGACCTCCCCCATCCCGCCCTTGCCGAGCAGACCGGTGATCCTGTAATTGCCGAACGTCGTCCCGACGCGTGAGTTCACCCCAGTCACCTTCGTCTCCGTGCGTTCGCAAGCAGTATCCGTCGCAGGTGCGTGTTCTGAAGGGCGTTTAGCCGACGAAAGCAGGCCGAGGGACAGCGGACGCCCGCCGGCCTGCGCCATTCGGTGCGAGAGACACCGAATCGACCCTATTCTGATCATCATCGATATCGCCGGCGGCGCCGCCGCCGACGGCGGACCGAGATGAGGTTGACGCATGCATCGACGGTGGATCACCGCGGCGGTCGGCATCGCGTGCTGTGTAGCGATGGTGGCGGGTTGCAGCTCGCCGACTGTCCTGGACGGCCGCGCCCTGTCGATGCTCTACGACCCGAACCGCGCGGGCGGCTTGCCGGCAACGGACGGACCCAGCGGACCCCGCGACAACGTGGGTCAGCCCACCGGCACGCTGCAGAACTCCGACAACGGCGAAATCGACCGTTTGGCGCTCTTGGCGATCAACGACATCGAGGACTTCTGGAAAGGGAACTACTCGCAGTCTTTCGACGGCAGCTTCAAACCGATATCCACGCTGCTCTCATACGATTCCAAAGACCCGAGCAGTCCGGTGGCGTGCGGCGGACAACTGTACAAGCTCGTCAACGCGTTCTACTGCGTGTCCGAGAACCTCATGGCCTGGGACCGCAACGTCCTGCTCGGCGCAGCCAAAAAGTATTTCGGCGAGATGTCGATAAACGGAGTGCTGGCGCACGAGTACGGGCACGCCATTCAGCGGATGGCCAACATCGCCGACGACTCAACCCCCATCCTCGTTCTCGAGCAACAGGCTGACTGCTTTTCGGGCACCTACATGCGTTGGGTTGCCGAGGGGCGCTCACCGCGCTTCACGCTCAGCACGACCGACGGCCTGGACCACGTTCTCGCCGGGGCGATCGAGCTCCGGGACCCCACCCCCACGACCCAGAAACCGACGACCAAGAATCCACACGGCACCGCCTTCGACCGAGTCGGCGCATTCCAGATCGGCTTCGACGGCGGTCCTTCGGCCTGCGCGAAGATCGACATGGACGAGATCCAGCAGCGCCGGGGCAACCTGCCCCAGACGCTGCAGACGACGTCTGAGGGAACCGTTGAGAGCGGCCAGGTCGACATCAACAACGACACCTTGTCGGCCTTGATGGAGCTGTTGGGCAAGATCTTCAACCCCACGAAACCACCGGCGCTGAGCACCGACGCCGAAAACTGTCCGGACGCACAGACCAGCAAAGCGGCCTCGTACTGCCCCGCCAACAACACGATCTACGTGGACATGCCGACGTTGCAGGACATGGGCAAGCCCGCCGACGAATCGCAGATGGTCTTACTGCAAGGCGACAACACCGCCATCTCGGTTTTCACATCGCGGTACGCCATGGCCGTTCAGCACGAGCGCGGCCTGGCCCTCGACACGCCGGTCGCCGCGCTCCGCGCCGCATGCCTGACCGGGGTGGCGCAGTCCAAGATGGCCGAGCCCATCGCGCTGTCGTCCGGGAAAACACTCGTACTGTCCGCCGGTGACGTCGACAAGGCCATCTCCGGGCTGCTCACCAATGGACTCGTCGCAAGCGACACCAACGGCAAGAAGGTGCCCGCGGGCTTCACCCGGATCGAGGCGTACCGATCGGGCCTGCTCGGCGAGGTCGATCAGTGCTTTCAGCGGTTCCCGTGAGAACACGGCAATAGGAGAGGCGAAATGAGTGGACCTCGAAGTTCCGAGCCTGCTCGGCAAGGACCGCCCCGCTCCGACCCGGTGCAGAACCAAGCCACGTCATCCGGCGACGCCGACGACAGACCGACGGAGGTCCACTGGTGGCAGCAGATGAGGCGACCGACGCAGCCGACGCCGCGCGATCCGGCTCAGCCGCAAAGCTCGCCGCCGCAACAGCGGGTGTACCCAGCTCAACAGCCCGCGCAGCAGCCCGCCCAGCAGGTCCCGTCCTACCCGCAGCAATACGCCCAGCCAGCTTCGGCGCAGCCCAAGGGTTCGATGCGCTGGTTGTTGATCGTCTGCGGAGTGCTCATCGGTGCCATGGCCGCGGCCGTCGTCGTCGCGGGTTTGATGCGGTTCGGAGCTTTCGACCAGCAGGTCCTCGACGTGAATAAGGCCCAGCAGGCGGTGAAGCAGGTCATCACCGATTCGGTCACCGGTTACGGCGTGCAGAACGTCACCGACGTCACGTGCAACAACGGCAAGAACCCCGCCGCCAAAAAGGGCGACACTTTCACCTGCGAGGTGACCGTCGACGGCAAAAAGCGTCAGGTGAGAGCGGTCTTCATCGATGACAACGGAACCTACGAGGTCGACCGGCCAAGGTGAGTGAAATCGCAACCCTTTCGCAATAGGGAGTAAGCCGCTGAACGTCGATTTTCCCGCCAAATGTTTTCCCGCCAAATGTGAGTAACGTCACAGGAGAGCGTCCAGCGACGCACGGGGGAGGAGGGGTCTGCGGTGGCCGAGTTCTATCTCTGGGGGTGGCTGGCGACCACCGTCCTCACGTTCTGGCTGGCTCACAAGTTCGCCGAAGACCGATCCGCCCCGCCACTTGACGCAGTGGCGGTCGTCAGCCTGATCGCCGGGGCGCTTTGGCCCGTGCTAGCGGTGGGCATCGTGGAACTCGGCTCGTTGGTGACGTACGCGAAACTGCACCACTAGCCGCGTCTATTGGCTCTGCTGCACTCTCGTATTCGGGCTCGGGACCATCACGTTGCCCGGCCCGTACAGCACGCTTGACAGGCAGCCCGGGATGCCGCTGCACGCGGTCAGGGTCTGCTGACTGGGCGCACCGCCGGTGTACACGGGCGCGGCGGGCGCGGGACAGGTGTTCACCGGCGTGCCCTCGGAGAAGATCGGCATGTTGACGCCCCCACAGTCGGCAAGCGTCTGCGATGGGTGCTGAACCACCCACGCCGCGCTGACCGGGGCGGCGACGACCGCCAGCGCGGCCGCGCCGAGAACGAGACCGCGGACCGAAGACCGAATCGCCACTGCTTCCCCCTTGCGTCGGAGTGCTTCACACATTCTGCACATCGTCGGCGCTGAGCGCGACCGGTGCACATTTGTCGGCGCGAAGCGCGACCGGTTCACATTTGTCGGCGCGAAGCGCGACTTCGTTACCGAACCAGCCGCCGAAGCAGCGCCGACGCCGCCGCGATTCCCGCCACCGCGGCGACGATCAACACCCCGATGTCGAGCGCCCAGTTCGACGGCGCACCGATCAACAGCGTGCGCAACGCGTTGACCTCGTAGCTCAGCGGATTGACGGTGCTCAGCCAACGCAGCCACTGCGGCATCACGGTCACCGGATACAGCGCGTTCGAGGCGAAAAACAGCGGCATGGTGATCGCCTGTCCGATGCCCATCAGCCGATCGCGGTTGCGCACCAGCCCGGCGAGCGTCATCGACAGGCAGGCGAAGAACGCCGATCCGAGCACCACCACACCCATCGCTGCCAGGACCCGCAGCGGATTGGCCGTCAGGTGCACACCCATCAGATAGGCCAGCACCAGCACGCCGACGACCTGCGCCACGGATCGCACACCCGCCGCGAACGCTTTACCTGCGATCAGCGCCGAAGCGGGCGCGGGGGTCACCATCAGCTTCGCCAGGATGCCGGCATCGCGATCCCAGATGATCTGAATGCCATAGAAGATCGAGATGAACAGCGCCGACTGCGCGATGATCCCGGGTGCCAGGAAGGCGAGATACGGCACCGAGCCGGTGTTGATGACACGCAGTCTGGAAAACGTCTGGCCAAAGATCAGCAGCCACAGTGCCGGCTGCACCATTCGGGTGAGCAGCTCCGCGCGGTCGTGCTGCAACTTCTGCAACTCCACGAGCGAGAACGTGCCGATTCGCAGCGCGATGCCGCGGACACGCCGCCATCCGCGGGGAGCACGGACCACGGCAGACTTGGCTTGCGGTTCAACTGACACGACGTGCCGTCCTTCTGCTGGAACGGATTTCGCGCAGCCCGGTCCTGGACGTCTCATCACCCAGATCCGACCCCGCGTAGTGCCGGAACACATCTTCGAGCGTCGCGTTGGACGACACATGACGCTTCAGATCGGATGGGGTTCCGACCGCCTGGAGCTTGCCGTGGTGCATCAGCGCGACGCGGTCGCACAGCGCGTCGGCCTCTTCCATGTAGTGCGTGGTCAGCAGCACCGTCATTCCGAACTCTTCCTGCATGCCGGCGACCTGAGTCCAGACCCCGTCGCGCGCGATGGGGTCCAGTCCGACCGTGGGCTCATCGAGGATGAGCAAGGACGGCCGGTTCACCAACGCTTGTGCCAGCTCCAGCCGGCGCACCATACCGCCCGAGTAGGTGCTCGCCAACTCGTCGGCGACGTCGAGCAGCTGCATCGCGCCGAGCGCTTCGTCGACTCGGCCGGCGCGATCTCGTCGCGAAACGTCGTACAGCCTGGCGAACCACTCGACGTTCTGGCGTCCCGTCAGCATCGGCTCAACCGAAAGCTGCTGAGGCACATAGCCGATGTTGTAGCGGATGTCCATCGTCTGCCGACGGCTGTCGAGACCGAAAACGAATACCTCGCCGCTCTGTGCTGGCGTGAGCGTCGTCAACACCCGCACCACCGTTGTTTTGCCCGCGCCATTCGGTCCGAGCAGACCCATCGTCTCGCCGGATCGCACCTGCAGCGTGAAATCGTCGACCGCGGTGAAGTCGCCGTAGCGGTGAGTCAAATGCCGGCAGTCCACGGCCAGGTCAACGCGCGCGCTCATGGCTGCCTCTGCTGGAGCCGGCGTGTCATCTCGGCGATGACCGACAGACCGCGACTCAACTCATCGACCTGATCGTCATCGAGCGTGTCCAGTACCTCCGACAGCGCCGCACGACCCGTCGCGCGCGACGTGTCGGCAACCTGCTGCGCGGTATCCGTCAACCGCAGGCGGCCCACCCGACGGTCATCGATGTCGACGGTCCGGGTAATCAGACCGTCGGTGGCCAGCTTGGACACCAACGTCGAGGCGGTGTTCGGCACGAGTCCCAGCTCGGCCGCCGCCTCCCTGATCGAGATCTCGGGGCGGCGCCCGACCAGCCGCAGCAGCTCGGCCTGCGCCTCGGTCAACCCGGTCGCGTCGAAACCGCGCCCGGCCGAGCGTCGCAGCTGGCGCCGGAACCGCCCGACGACCCCGAAAACCTCCACGACGAGGTCGGTGCGGGTCTGCATGGCACCATAATAGCTCTGTTACAGAGGTATTGTGGAGGCACGTCTGTGGTCAGGGCGCGGGTGGCGTGCTGCTCTGAACGGCGGACACGACCTCGGCGGCCTCGCGCACCTGGTCGACTTCCCTGCTGGTCGGAATCAGATGCACCTCGTCAGCTCCGATCGCGGCGAACCGGCGCAACACCGCAACCAGGTCCTGGGGCCGCCGGCGAAACCGGTGCAGGGAGCCATCTCGTCGACGAGCTCAGCCGGAAGCCAATTCAGGTAGCGGCGCAAATGAGTGCGTACCTGCTCACAGGCCGGCGCCGAGCGCCCCAGGGCGAACCAGAACGACGTCGTCAACCGCGGTCGCCGGCGGCCCGCTTGCGTCCACGCGCTTCGCGCGATGTCGAACAGGGCGCTCATCTTGTCGACATCGAGGTCGAGCGTGGTGCCGGCCAGGCCGTCGGCCCAGCTCGCGGCACTGCGTACCGTCTTGGGGCCCATCGTGCCCACGAGGAGTTCGGGTCCGCCCTTCTGGACGGGCAGCGGTCCGACCGGGCACCTCGACGCGGTGAGCTTCTCCCCCGCCCATATGCGTTTCATCGCGTTGGCGCGCTCAGCCATGTCGCGCATGGTTTGCGTCGCAGGGTCGGCTCCGACGGCGCGATAGTCCTCGAGACGGCCACCCACACCCAGCCCGACCGTCAGACGACCGTCGCTGAGCATGTCGCCGGTCGCGAGGGCCTTGGCGAGCATGACCGGGTCGTGCAACTGCGGGACGATCACGGTGATCACCAACCGCACCCGTTTGGTCCACGCCGCGAGCGCACCGAGCAGCGTCACAGTCTCGGGATTGTCGAACGCGATGCGCTCGCCGAAACATGCCGAAGCGAACGGGCCTTCATCGATCGCTCTCGCCCACGCCCGAAGAATCGAGGCGTCCAGATCCGGCTCCATCACCGGCAATGTCATGCCTACCTGCACGACAGCTCACTCATGATTGTGGCCACCGAAGCGGCCTTGGCCTTCTTGAACCCGGTCCCCGCCCACACGTTGGTGGCGTGCGGATCACCTGCGCGTACCGATGCTGCACGCAGCGGCCTTGTCAGATAATGGATCTCGGGATATCCCAACGGCGCCTGCGCCTCGTGCTCGTCGATGAAGCGGTTGCGAAGGCCCCGCGCATAGCGGCCGGTAAACGCACGCGTGACAACTGTTTCGGTGAATCCGGGATCTCGCAGAGCGGCGCGGTGAACCGGACTACTGCCGCTCTCGTCGGCCAGCAGAAACGCCGTCCCGAGCTGGGCGGCGACGGCACCGGCGCGCAGCACGCCGTCGACGTCCTCCGCCGTCATGAGCCCACCCGCGGCCGCCACTGGCACTGTGACGCCGGCGACGACTTCGGCCAGCAGCTCCGGCAACGGTTGCGTGGCGGGCTGCCTGGTCGGGTCGTAGGTGCCGCGGTGGCCGCCGGCCGACGGTCCCTGCACCGCCAGCGCCGCGATCCCCCGCGATACCGCAAGCTGCGCCTCCGCCGCTGTTGTCACGGTGGCGACCGTGGTGATGCCGGCGTCTGCCAGACGGCGGATCTCACCGGTGCCGGGCGCATCGAAAGTAAATGACACGACCTCGGGGCGCAGATCAAGCACCACATCGAGCTTGGCCGACCAGCCGTCGTCGTCGTATCGCGGTCCACCGAGTTGGACCCCGTATCGCTGCGTCTCGCCGGCCAACGCGTCGGCGTATCCCTCGACGTCGGCCCGTGCCGCAACGCTGGGTTGCGGCACGAAAAGGTTCGCGCCGAGCGGTCCGGACGTCAGCTCGCGGGCCTTGGCGAGGCGGTCGGCGAAGTCGTCGACCGCCAGATACCCGGCCGCGACGAAACCGAGGCCGCCCGCGTTGGTCGCCGCCGCGGCCAGCTGCGGCGTCGACGGTCCACCCGCCATCGGTGCGGCGATGACCGGCACGGAGAGATCGGAGAACTGGAATCGACCGAAAGCGCTCATCGCCGTTTCATATCACTTCGGCGTGGCACTCACCCCAGCACCCGCGCGTACAGCAAGCAGTCCTGCGGTTCGGGACGCAGGTTGGGAAAGACGGTGTGGCGGACCAACATGCCTTCCAGTGCGAACCCGCACTTCTCGAGCACCCGAGCCGATCGCGCGTTGGCCGGGTGCACCGTCGCGGTGACCCGCCGGAGGTGTGGATCCAGTTGCAGCCATTGCAGAGCCACCGTCACGGCCTCGGTCATCAGACCACTGCCCCACCACGGCGCTCCGATGCAGTAGCCCATCTCCGCGGAGTCTGGCCTCGGGCGCCGACATCCGAGTTGGCCGACCACCTGTCCGGAATCGCGCAACACGATCACCCAGGTGTGGTCGTCGCCGACATTGAACAACTCCCTGATCACCCTGCGCGTCTCGGCGATATCCGGGTGCGGCGTCCATGACAAGAACTCGGTGACCCGCGGGTCCGAGGTGACGGACGCGAAGAGGTCCTCGGCATCGTCGACCCGCGGTGCGCGCAGCAAAATGCGCGGGCCGGCAAGGATTTCGTCGACGGCCACACCGCCATCCTGCTCTGTTGCGTTTCGGGTCGGACCTGGTTGACTGGTCACATCATGTCAATCGCGTTCAACCACACCATCGTGGCGGCCCGCGACAAGGCAGAGTCGGCCGCCTTCTTCACCGAGCTGTTCGACCTGCCGGCCGCCAAGCCGTTCGGGCGGTTCCTTGCGGTGCAACTCGATCACGGCGTCAGCCTCGATTTCGCCGACAGCGACGAGGTGCGACCACAGCACTACGCGTTCCTGGTCTCCGAGGACGATTTCGACGCGATCTACGGCCGAATCCGTGACCGCGGGATGCAGCACTGGGCCGATCCGCAACGCCGCAGGCCAGACGAGATCAACCACAACGACGGCGGCCGCGGCGTGTACTTCTGTGATCCCGGCGGCCACTACCTCGAGATCATCACCCGCCCGTACGGTTCGTAATCCGGCTAACCCGTGACCTCGTTCAACCGCCCGGTCGCGACGTCGAAAACAAAGCCGCGCAGCGACTGTTGTTTGGTGACAAAAGGGCTTGCCTCGATCCGCCTGATCGACTGACGGACATCCTCCTCGAGGTCGGGAAACGCTTCCGCGGACCACTCCGGCTTGATGCCGGTCTCGTCCTGGATCGACCGCTTGAAATCGTCATCGGTGAAGGTGAGCATTCCGCAGTCGGTGTGATGGATGAGGATGATTTCCCTTGTCCCAAGTAGCCGTTGGCTTATCGCCAGCGACCGGATCTCGTCGTGGGTGATGACGCCGCCGGCGTTGCGGATCACATGCGCTTCACCCTCTTTGAGGCCGAGGATACGGTACACGTCGAGCCTGGCGTCCATACATGCGACGACGGCGACGTGCTTGCTCGGTGGCATCGGCAACGGGCCCGCGAAGTGACGAGCATATTCGGCATTGTTGGCCAGGTATTCGTCAGTCGCGCTCAATGGGAGCTCCTCAGGAAGTGGTATCTGACCCCTCGCAGGCCGATGCTAGCAACGCGGGTCCGGCTTCCCATCGACCGACGACGTGCCCGCCGGGTGAGCGGCTTTTAGAGGGCGAAACACCCCTGGGTAGCCCATGACCGATCGCGATCTCCTACATTGGCCGCATGCAGCGGGTGGGCGGCGACCGCGAATGACCGGATTCCTGGCCCGTCGGCTGCTCAACTACGTCGTGCTGCTGCTGTTCGCGTCGTTTCTGACGTTCGGCCTGACCTCGCTGACGTTTCACCCCCTCGACAGTCTTCTGCAGCGCAACCCTCGACCGCCGCAAGCGGTGATCGACCAAAAGGCGGCCGAACTCGACCTGGACAAGCCGATACCCGTCCGGTACGGCAAGTGGGTCTACGGCGCGGTCCACGGCAACTTCGGCACCACAGTCGGTGGTCAGCCGGTGTCAAACGAGTTGTGGCGGCGCATCGGCATCAGCCTGCGGTTGGTTTTCCTGGGGTCGGTGATCGGCAGCGTCGCCGGTGTGCTGTTGGGCGCGTGGGGCGCGATCCGGCAGTACCGGTTGAGCGACCGCGTGATCACCGTGCTGTCGCTGCTTGTGCTCAGCATCCCGACGTTTGTGATGGCGAACTTGCTCATCTTGGCGGCGTTGCAGGTCAACTCCGTGCTCGGCGTCCAGCTGTTCCAATACATCGGCGAAACGTCTCCGAACGTGCGCGGCGGCTGGCTGGCACACTTCACGGACTGGTTGCAGCACCTCGTGCTGCCGACGCTGACACTGGCGTTGTTCGCGATGGCCAGCTACAGCCGCTACCAGCGCAACGCGATGCTTGACGTGCTGGGCCAGGACTTCATCCGCACCGCACGGGCGAAGGGCCTCACGCGCAGACGGGCGCTGTTCAAGCATGGACTGCGGACGGCGCTGATTCCGATGGCGACGCTGTTCGCCTACGGAATCGCCGGCCTGGTCACCGGTGCAGTCTTCGTCGAAAAGATCTTCGGCTGGCACGGGGTCGGCGAGTGGATCGTCCAGGGCATCTCCACCCAGGACACCAACATCGTTGCGGCGGTGACCGTGTTCGCAGGTGCCACCGTGTTGGTCGGCGGGCTGCTCTCCGACGTCATCTACGCTCTGCTGGACCCCAGGGTGCGGGTCGCATGACTGAAACCGCGGTCGTCCAAAAGGGTGTCGGCACGGCGCGATTCGTGTCACGGCGCAGCCTGGTAGTGCGCAGGTTCCTTCGTAACGAACCGGCGGTCGTCGCGCTCATCCTGCTCATCGTGCTGTTCGCGGGTTGTTATGCGCTGCCGCCGTTGTTGCCGTACGGCTTCACCGACCTGGATTACACCGCCCTTCAGGAGCCACCGTCGGCCGATCATCTGTTCGGCACCAACTCGTTGGGCCAAGATCTTCTGGCCCAAACGCTGCGCGGGATGCAGAAGTCGATGCTGATCGGCGTCTGTGTGGCGTTCATCTCGGCCACGATCGCGGCCACCGTGGGAACAATCGCGGGATACTTCTCAGGCTGGCGCGATCGCGCGCTGATGGCCGTGGTGGACCTGCTGCTGGTGGTGCCGTCTTTCATCCTCATCGCGATCGTCACCCCGCGGACCAAGCAGTCCGGGACGATCCTGTGGTTGATCCTGTTATTGGCGGGATTCGGCTGGATGATCAGCTCGCGAATGGTGCGAGGTCTGACGATGAGCCTGCGCGACCGCGAATTCGTGCAGGCGGCAAGGTATATGGGCGTCGCAAACCGGCGGATCATCGTCCGCCACATCCTGCCGAACGTCGCCTCGATCCTGATCATCGACACGGCGCTCAACGTCGGCCTGGCGATTCTTGCCGAGACCGGGCTGAGTTTCCTGGGTTTCGGTGTGCAGCCGCCGGATGTGTCGCTGGGCACCCTGATTGCCGACGGCACCAGTTCGGCGACGACCTTTCCCTGGGTGTTCCTGTTTCCGGCCGGGGTGCTGGTAGTGATCGTGTTATGTGCCAACCTGGTCGGCGACGGGCTGCGCGACGCGCTCGACCCCGGCAGCAGAATCGGCCGGCGACGAAGCGACAGGCCCGGACGCCGCAGACGTAACGACAGCGGTGAGCGGGGACGCCGGAGGTGACGGGCCCGCTGCTGGAAGTGACCGGTCTGACGGTCACCTTCCCGACCGACACCGACACCGTCGCCGCCGTGCGGGGGCTGAGCTATCAGGTCAACCCCGGCGAAGTCGTCGCGATCGTCGGCGAATCCGGGTCCGGGAAGTCCGCCGCCGCGATGGCCGTCATCGGCCTGCTGCCCGAATACGCCCAGGTGTCCGGATCGGTGCGGCTGCACGGCGACGAACTGCTCGGGCTCTCCGACAAAAGAATGTCGCAGATTCGGGGCAAGGCGATCGGCACCGTGTTTCAGGATCCGATGTCGGCGCTGACGCCGGTGTATACGGTCGGTGACCAGATCGCCGAGGCGATCGAAATCCATCAGCCCGCGGTGACGCGACGCGGGGCACGCGGGCGAGCCGTCGAGCTGCTCGACCTCGTCGGAATCGCGCAGCCTGACCGCCGAGCCAAGTCCTTTCCGCATGAGCTCTCGGGCGGTGAGCGTCAGCGTGTCGTTATCGGGATCGCAATCGCCAATGATCCCGATCTGCTGATCTGCGACGAGCCGACGACTGCGCTCGACGTGACGGTGCAAGCCCAGATCCTCGAGGTGCTCAAGACCGCCCGCGACGTCACCGGTGCCGGCGTCGTGATCATCACCCACGACCTGGGTGTGGTCGCCGAGTTCGCCGACCGGGCGCTGGTGATGTACGCGGGCCGGGCGGTCGAGGTAGCCGATGTCGAGACGCTGTACCGGGATCGGCGGATGCCGTACACAGCGGGTCTGCTCGGATCGGTGCCGCGACTCGACGCCCCCCGGGGCGCTCGGCTGGTGCCCATACCTGGTGCGCCGCCGGCGCTTTCGACGCTGGAGCCACACGCCTGTCCGTTCGCGCCGCGGTGTCCCCTGGCCGTCGACGCGTGCCGCGCCGACGAGCCCGAGCTGATCGCGGTGGGACGCGACCATCGCGCTGCGTGCATCCGCACCGAGCATGTCGCCGGACGCAGCGCCGCAGAGATTTACGGTGTGCACACCGAGCCGCCCCGCCACGAGGATGCGGCCGCAGAATCAACAGTGGTTGTCCGCGTCACCGACCTGGTCAAGACGTTCGCCCTCACCAAGGGGGTGGTGTTTCGGCGGCGTATCGGCGAGGTCCGAGCCGTCGACGGCGTGAGTTTCGAACTGCGCCAGGGCCGCACCCTCGGGATCGTCGGTGAGTCCGGTTCGGGCAAATCGACGACGCTGCACGAGATCTTGGAGCTGGCGCCGCCACAGTCGGGATCGATCGAGGTGCTCGGCACCGACGTCGACGACCTGGACAACCGCGCTCGCCGGGCGATGCGCGGCGATGTTCAGGTGGTGTTCCAGGATCCCGTGGCGTCCCTGGATCCGCGATTGCCGGTGTCCGATGTGATCGCCGAGCCGTTGCTCGCCAACGGGTTTGACCGGCAGCGAGCCGATGAGCGGGTAGGCGAACTGCTCGACGTCGTCGGATTGCGCCGCGTCGACGCCAACCGCTATCCCGCGGAATTCTCGGGCGGTCAAAAGCAGCGCATCGGGATTGCGAGGGCGCTGGCGTTGCAGCCCAAGATTCTTGCACTCGACGAACCGGTGTCGGCACTCGACGTGTCGATCCAAGCCGGCATCATCAACCTGCTCTTGGATCTGCAGGAGCGGTTCGGGTTGTCTTACCTGTTCGTGTCGCATGACCTTTCGGTGGTCAAGCACCTCTCCCATGACGTCGCGGTGATGTATAAGGGCGAGATCGTCGAGCAGGGCGAGGCCGAACGGGTCTTCGCCGACCCCCAGCACGACTACACGCGGCGATTGCTCAAGGCCGTGCCCCAACCACCGCCTGATGTCGCCGGCTCGACCGAGGTACACCAGCCGCCGACTACCGCGGTGCAGCGATCCGACGAGCCGGTGCCGCCGCCGAAGCCGGCGGCCGCGCCACCCGCGCCACCCGCGCCACCCGCGCCACCCGCGCCTGACCGGACAGTTCGCACCGCTGTGCTGCGCATCGCGGCGGCTCTGGCCATCGTCGTGCTGCTGGTCGCCGCCGGAGTGCTTGCCATCCGGTTTGGGACGAGTCGCCATACTGCGACGGCCACCGGGTCCGCCGCGCTCGGCACCACCAACGACATCAACCCGCAGAATCCGGCTTCTCTGCTCGACGGCGGCACCCTGCGACTCGAACTGAGCGAATATCCGGTCAACTTCAACCCGCTGCACATCGACGGGAACACCGCGGATGTCTCCCGCATCATCCATCCCACGATGCCGAGGGCCTTCATCATCAAGCCCGACGGGTCAACGACCCTCGACACCGACTACTTCACCAGAGTCGAGCTGACCAAGACCAATCCGCAGGTCGTCACCTACACCATCAACCCCAAGGCGGTCTGGTCCGACGGCTCGCCGATCACCTGGGAGGACTTCGCCGCTCAGATCCATGCACTCAGCGGCACCGACCCGGCGTACAAAATCGCCAGCCCCGGCGGCGCCGAACGCGTCGCGTCCGTCACCCGCGGTGCGGACGACCGTCAGGCGGTCATCACGTTCGCGAAGCCGTACGCCGAATGGCAGGGCATGTTCGCCGGCAACTCGGCGCTGCTTCCCCGCAGCATGACCTCGACACCCGAGGCGTTCAACAACGCCCAGCTCAACGCGCCCGGACCGTCGGCCGGACCGTTCATTGTCACCGGGCTCGACAAAGGGGCCCAACGGATCACGCTGACCCGCAACCCGGCATGGTGGGGACAGAAGCCGCGGCTGGACGCGATCTCATTTTTGGTCCTCGATCCCGCGGCCGACATGCCCGCGCTGCAGAACAACGCGATCGACGCCGTTGGGATCGCTTCGCTCGACGAGCTGACCATTGCGCAGCGCACCGCCGGCATCTCCATCCGCAAGGCACCCGCTCCCAGTTGGAACCATCTCACCCTCAACGGCGCCCCGGGCTCAATCCTGGCCGACCCGAAGTTGAGGTTGGCGATCATGAAAGCCATTGACCGCCAAGCGATCGCGAACATCACCCAGCGCGGCCTGGTGAACGACCCGACGCCGTTGAACAACCACATCTACGTTGCCGGCCAGGCGGGCTACCAGGACAACAGCAAGCCGGCGGCCTTCAACCCCGACGAGGCCCGAAGGGACCTCGACGAGCAGGGCTGGAAGCTCAGCGGCGCCTTCCGACAGCGCGACGGCCAACAGCTGGTGATCCGCCTCGTCCTGTTCGACTCGCAAACCGGTCGCCAAATCGCCCAAGTGGTGCAGAACAACCTCGCCCAAGTCGGGGCGAGGCTCGACATCGATGTCAAGTCCGGCGGCGGCTTTTTCAGCGACTACATCATCAAGGGCGACTTCGACATCACCCTGTTCGGCTGGGTCGGCGACGCGTTCCCGCTGTCCAGCCTCACCCAGATCTACGCCTCGGACGGGGAGAGCAACTTCGGCAAAATCGGAAGCGCCGAAATCGACGCGAAA
>JAFAWC010000294.1 GCA_019242135.1 Mycobacteriaceae bacterium
CGCCGGCGTCCTCAACGTCGACGTTGCGACGCTGCGAGCCTAAGGCCGTCCAGTACGGTTCATTCAGTTGTGAGCGAAGCAGGGATTCTGGCTGACGGCATGCTCGCCCTCTCCCAACGAGGCGCGGGCGTCCCGCTACGCGAGCTCGCCCTCGTCGGGCTGACAGCGGCGATCATCACGTATTTCTGCACGGGGTGGGTCCGCGTCCTGGCAACCCGGCTGGGCGCGGTCGCCGTCCCGCGCGAGCGCGATGTGCACGTGGAACCAATACCTCGAATGGGTGGTCTGGCGATGTACATCGGCGTGCTGGCAGCGGTGCTGCTGGCGTCGCAACTACCGGCGTTGACGCGGGGTTTCGTCTATTCGTCGGGCATGCCTGCCGTCCTTGTTGCGGGCGGAATCATCATGGGTATCGGGCTGATAGACGACAAGTGGGGCCTTGACGCGCTGACGAAATTCGCCGGTCAGATCACAGCGGCCAGTGTGCTGGTGACAATGGGCGTGGCGTGGAGCGTGCTGTACATCCCCCTCGGCGGCGTCGGGACGATCGTCCTCGATCAGGTCTCGTCGATCCTGCTGACGCTGGCTCTCACGGTGGCGATTGTCAACGCGATGAACTTCGTCGACGGCCTCGACGGCCTCGCCGCCGGCCTCGGGTTGATCACGGCATCGGCCATCTGCATCTTCTCGGTGGGTTTGCTGCGCGATCACGGCGGCGACGTGCTGTTCTACCCGCCGGCGGTGATCTCTGTGGTGTTGGCTGGCGCGTGCCTCGGCTTTCTGCCGCACAACTTTCACCGCGCGCGGATCTTCATGGGTGATTCCGGCTCAATGCTGATCGGCCTCATGCTGGCCGCCGCCTCTACCACCGCGGCGGGGCCGATCTCCCAGAATGCCTACGGGGCGCGCGACGTGTTCGTTCTGCTGTCGCCGTTTTTGCTCGTCGTCGCGGTGATGTTCGTGCCGATGCTCGATCTTCTGCTTGCGATCGTGCGACGTACGCGCGCGGGGCGCAGCGCGTTCAGTCCCGACAAGATGCATCTGCACCATCGGCTCTTGCAGATCGGTCACTCCCACCGGCGAGTGGTGCTACTTATCTACCTGTGGGTGAGCATCGTCGCGTTCGGAACGGCGAGCACGATCTTTTTCGATCCGCGCTACGCCGGCGCCGTCATGCTGGCGGCGATCGTGGTGGCGATCGTGGTGACGGTGATTCCGCTTCTGCGGCGCGGCGACGAGCTGTACGACGACAAGTAGTAGGTGGCCGTTTTGGGCTGCCTACCGTGTGGTACGGTGCTGGTAGAACCCGAAAGTACCACCGCGGGTTGCCGGCCCCCCGGCTTGTCGGAGCCGCCTCCGACGAGACGAGAACGACCGACATAGGGAGATGCCCCCTTGGGTGATTCCAGCGCGCCTGCCGCCTCCGATACGCTCGGCGGACCGACTGGAACTCGGCCAGGGATCTTTCAGACACGCGGGATCGAGGTAATGACGTGACGACGCCAGCGCAGGATGCGCCGTTGGTGTTTCCATCGGTTGCGTTTCGCCCGTTTCGTCTGCTGGTCGTCTGTGTTGTGCTGAGTGGCGCCGCGATCGCTGCGGCCGCCGCGCTGGGTCACGTGTGGTTCGGCGCGTTCTTCGGCATCGGACTGGGTCTGGGTTTGCTCAACGCCGTGCTGGTGCAGCGCTCGGTGGCGTCGATTACCGCCAAAGAGCATCCGCTGAAGCGGAAGATGGCGCTGAATTCGGCCGGCCGACTCTTGGTCATCACCGTGATCGGGTTGACCATCGCGTTCGTGTTCCGGCCTGCGGGGTTGGGCGTGGTGTTCGGGCTGGCGCTATTTCAGGTGCTGTTGGTCGCCACCACGGCTCTCCCGGTGATGAGGGCATTGCGGGCAGACGTTGCCGGGAAGGACGAAGCGGGTACACCGAGCCATGACTGAAACGATCCTCGCCGACGCCAATCTCGAGGTCGGCCAGCACAAGACCGGCCACTGGTTCGGTCTGACCGTCAACATCGACACGGTCTATTCGACCGCGATTGCGGCGGTGATCGTCATTGCCCTGGCGTTCTTCCTGCGTGCCAAGGTGACCTCATCGGGCGTGCCGAACGGCGTACAGCTGTTCTGGGAAGCCATCACCGTGCAGCTGCGCGATCAGATCGAGACCACGATCGGCTTGCGGATAGCCCCCTTCGTGCTGCCGCTCGCCGTGACGCTGTTCGTGTTCATCCTGATCGCGAACTGGCTTTCGGTACTGCCGGTGCAATACAAGGGGGACGACGGCAGACCTCACGAACTGCTGGCACCACCGGCCTCGGACATCAACTTCGTGCTGGCGCTGGCCTTGTTTGTGTTCGTGTCCTATCACGCGGCCGGGGTCTGGCGCCGCGGCATATTCGGCCATCCGCTCCGGCTGCTCAAGGGGCACGTCGCGTTCTTGGCACCGATCAATTTTGTCGAGGAGCTGGCTAAGCCGATCTCGTTGTCACTGCGACTTTTCGGCAACATTTTCGCCGGCGGTATCCTGGTCGCGCTGATCTCGCTGTTCCCGTGGTGGATCATGTGGCTGCCGAATGCCATCTGGAAGAGCTTCGACCTGTTCGTTGGTGCCATCCAAGCGTTCATCTTCGCGCTGCTGACAATTCTCTATTTCAGTCAATCCATGGAGCTCGATGAGCACTCCGACTAACGCGAAGGCCCGTGTCACAAACCCTGGTAGAACCGCTACCAGCAAATAAGGAGGAAAGTATGGCTGCTTTGGATCCCATGGCTGCTCAGGGCGCACTGATCGGCGGTGGGTTGATCATGGCCGGCGGTGCGATCGGCGCCGGAATTGGTGACGGCCTCGCCGGTAACGCGCTGGTCGCGGGTATCGCACGCCAACCCGAGGCGCAGGGTCGACTATTCACCCCGTTCTTCATCACGGTCGGTCTGGTCGAGGCGGCCTACTTCATCAACCTGGCCTTCATGGCGCTGTTCGTATTTGCCACGCCAGTTACCACCGGCAAGTAGTTCGCCGCGATGCGGGACCCGAGCGTGACGTACGTGGCCGCCGAAGGCGGGCAGAGCAACTTCCTCATCCCGAACGGCACATTCTTCGTCGTGCTGGCCATCTTCTTGATCGTGCTCGGCGTGATCGGCACGTTCGTCGTGCCGCCGATCATGCGGGTGCTGCATGATCGCGATGAGATGGTCACCAAAACCGTTGAGAACAATCGTGAATCGGACAAGCAGTTCGCCGCCGCCGAGTCCGACTATGAAGCGGCGATGGCGCGGGCGCGGCGGGAGTCCTCCGGCATTCGCGACGAGGCACGGACTGAAGGTCGCAAGATCCTCGAGGAGATGAAAGGACGTGCCTCCGAAGAGTCGGGCCTCGCACTGCAAAAGGCCGGAGAGGAACTCAAGCAGCAGTCGGACATGATCGGCGCCGATCTGA
>JAFAWC010000597.1 GCA_019242135.1 Mycobacteriaceae bacterium
TGCTCGTGGCCCAGCGCAGGCAGCATCCGGCCCAGCGTCTCGACCAGCTCCAACCAATCGGTGTGCTCGGCGGTGCTCATCAGCTCGACGGGCTGCTCGGCACGCTCGGCCAGCGCAGCGAAAACCGCCCGGACCTTCTCAAACGCCGCCGAACTCATATAGACAACGTAGGAATGCCGACCGACACATCCTTGCGCCGTGACCTCAATCGCCGGAGTTATCCACAACCCCCGTTTCATCCACATGTGTCGGGTTTCAGCGCTGGAAGATCTTTACATTACCGAGGTGACCCTCATCCTCACCGATCAACCGAGAGCGGACGTCACCGTCGTCACGCTCAACAACCCGGCTCGCCTCAACGCGCTGAGCATGGCGATGGTGGCGCAATTGCTCGACACCCTTTGACGCGCTGGCCAAGTCGGACTGCCGAGTCGTGATCCTTTACCGGGCGGTCGCAGGACCGGTGCAGCACAGCGCAACGGATATCCCACTAAGCCAGCAGCGCCACGTCCGGAAGCCGAGTGTCGGTGAGCAGCTCGAACATCGCCCGGCGCGTCGCGGTCAACTCAGGAGAACCGTTGCCGGACAATTCGATACGGCACGACGCCACCGCCGAGTTGTAACAGTACTTCGTCTTGCCGTTGGTGTCGGTGTAGTTGAGGCCGATGACATCGCGGGGCGCGGCGGTGATCGATCCGTCGAGTGTGACGTCGCCGAACCGACCGAAAAGGACCACTGAAACGGTCGATACTCGGCACTGGTCCGTCGCGCAGCCATGACCGAGCGCACCGCGAATTCGCGGCCGTCATGGCGGAACACCAGCAGGGTGACCGGTGGCAACGTGATGGGCCCCCACCCGGCGCGTGCGGTGACGATCTCAAGTGAGGACAGCGGTGCGTCGTCAAAACCGCACACCTGACCGAACGCGTAGCCCGGGGTGTGACGCCGACCCCAGTTGTGGTTCACACTGCCTGTCCATCCATCGACGTCGAATCGGACCTCATCGACGACGATGTGCCCGTCGAAGCGCGCCAACGGTGAGCGGACTTGGGTCTTTGCCGACGGGAACCACGCGGAGTACTGGCGCTCAGTCAACAACTTGACGGGCTCGCCCCCCGCGGCGATCCGCAGCTCCCATGACGCGGTGCGCGGGCCCGTCAGCGACCCGCGAGCGCAGGTGTCGTCGAGCAGCGTGTTGCCGATCCGGGCGGTCCACGGGTCACTGCCGAATGCGGCGTCTTCGATCGGGTGCGGCTGCTTGCGCGCGCAGGTCCCGGCGCCGTCGGGGTCGAACATCATCACCCAGACGTCGGCGCTGGCCGCCCCTTCACTGGTCCACAGCAGAGTCTCCCGCAGCCACAGGGCCTGCGGGCGGGCCGGATGGTTGGCGCGGATGAACCGGCTTTCGTAATGTTTCGCGGTCACGCCGAGCCGCTAGATTCGCTGAGACGCTGGTGCAGGCGAGCGCGAATCTCGTCGGGCGAGTAAGCGTTACGCCTGCGCTGGTCGCGGGCCACCAGCACGCCGCCGGCGGCGACCCCGAGTAGGCCGGCCAGTCCCACCCACTTCCACATTTTGCGCATCGTGGTCAGCATAAGCTGCTGTCGTGGACGAGCACACCGTCTCGCTCTCGCGAGCGTTAGCGGAAACGCGAACCGGCGACATCTGGCTGTTCCGCGGACGTTCGCGGCCCGATCGGGCGATTCAATCGATGACAAACAGCCCGATCAA
This sequence comes from Mycobacteriaceae bacterium, assembly GCA_019242135.1. Classification (GTDB taxonomy): domain Bacteria; phylum Actinomycetota; class Actinomycetes; order Mycobacteriales; family Mycobacteriaceae; genus Mycobacterium. The sequence continues at coordinate 1,732 of JAFAWC010000597.1, forward strand.
CCACGTCGGTATGACGGTGGCGATCGACGACCTGCCGCCGTTGATGTGGCATGCCGAGCTCGGCAACAAGCTCACCGACATGTGGACCGGAACACAGCAGCGCGGCGTTCAGCTCAACGACGCGCGGGAGTCGGTGGAGCAGTGGATCTCTCGTTACGGTCAACGATGCTGGCTACGGCAACTCACGCCATATGCGACGGCAGAACAGGAAGACCGGATGCTGCGGGTGATCGCGCGGATGGACGGCACTCCGTTTCCGAGCACGATCCGGCTGACGGCTCGCTGGTTTCGCGGGCGGATTCCCCCACCGGCCGATATTGCCAGAGGAATTCCATTCCTGGACAAACGACTTGGAGATTCGGCCCAGCGCAGGAAGGCTGCCCGCCGCAGCGTCGGAATGGAAACCGCCTACTGCGCCGAGACAGTCGCCATCACCTACGAGGAGATGGGGCTGCTGTCGACGCACAAACACTCGAATTGGTTCGACCCAGGCTCGTTTTGGAGCGGTGACACCCTGCCGCTGGCGGAGGGATACAAGCTCGGCGACGAGATCGCCGTTCAGTTGGACTAGTCGACGGAGAGCTCGGCGAGCTTCGACCAGCCGGTCGCTTCGATGGTCTCGCTGATGATCTTCGGAGTGGACACCAACGCCTGCGGCAGATCGCGCTGTGCCGCCTTGAAGTGGTCGCTGTTGACGTGCGCCGCCCCGGCGTCGCCGTCGCGGAAGGCCTCCACGAGAACATATTCCGCCGGATCATCGAGGCTTCGTGACCACTCGAACCAGAGATTGCCCTCCTCGCCTCTTGTCGCTTCGGTGAACGGCGCGACGAGCTCGGGCCAGCGGTCGGTCCACTCGGGCTTGGTCTGGAACTTCACGACGATGAAGATCATGGCGGAACGGTATCGCCTGGGTGGGCTACGGTTGATGCCAACGAGCGGATGGGAGCAAAGTCATGAGAATCCGGTTCCGGTATGTGACGGTCGAGGTCGACGACCGGCTGCGTCAGCGCCTGGCCGCAGCGGTCGACCGGGTCCGTGCCGATCTCACCGCATACCTGCGCATCGCCTCCGATGACGTCGGCGAGGCGAGCAACCGGCTACGCGGGGTGTGCGATCGGGCCGCGGAACGCGTGGATGTCACGTTGACGACTGTTAACGACCGGATCGACCCGGCAGAGGGCGCTACAACGCGGCGACTCACCGCGGTCTAGCGCGCCGGCTCACCAGTGGCGAAGGTGCGACCTGCCCACTTCGTAGCCGGTGGGAAACGACTTCTCGATCACCCGGAACCGGTCGTTGGCCTTGGACTCGAGCTCCAGGACGACGCAGCCGTCGCAGACGCACTTCGATTCCAGGACCTTGTAGTGCTCCCCGCCACCGTTGATGTCGGTGATCGGGTCGCCCGAGCGAAGCGCCTCGACCGGCACGAGTTCGCTGGAGCTTAGAAAGTGTGACTCCACCCCGGCAACAGTAAGCCAAACAAGCTCGCTAGGGAACGGCTTCGGCGCGACCCTCGGGACAAAGCCCTGCGCAGCGCGCGTGGCAACGCTAGATCGCCGAGTCCGGCACAGGAGCAAGCGGTTGGTCGGGGTTGGGCGCGTCGACCGCCACTACGACAGGCTCCGCAGGGCTGTCCACAGCGGGCCCGGGTGCGGGGACCGCGTCCGGTGGCGGCAAATCCGGTGCAGGCGCGTCGGGGGCCGGCAGATCCGGCGCAGCGTCCGGCGTGTCTGCGCTCACCGGCAGGTACATGTGGTGGGTGAACTGCCGCTCGTACGCGCCGAGACCGCCGATGGCCACGCCACCGTGCTCACCACTGGAGACCGGAGTCCCGTCGGGCAGCGTCACGGCCGTGTGGCCGCCGTTCCAGCCGATCACCAGATCGCCGGGCTGTCCGGTCCCGTACTGGAAGCCGCGCGCCAGAAGCGCCGATTCCTCGTTGGCCGTGTGAAACCGGTCGCCGAAAGCGGGCCGGCCGGTGGCCACATTCGCAACCCATGAGGCAAGGCCGGAACAATCGGTTCCCGCGGGCGAATCCCCGCCTGTGATATACGGCGTTCCGGTGACTCCCTGCAGGAATGTCATCAAAGTCGTCGCTAAAACAAACATGACGACGCACGTTAACCACCGAATCGTGACGGCCACAAATTATGTGGTGCTCATCACGTTTTTGCTGGCACATGACGTAGACTACAAATCTCAAAAATCTGATTGGTGATTAGCGCAGATCAGGGTGTTTACGCAGGTAAGCGTCTAGTGCTGGGGGATCGGACAGAGTGGGTCGGACGCCCGGACAGAGCAGCGCATTCAGTGTCCAAATCGAGATTTAGATGTTTGCTGCCGGTGACGTAATTGCGAATTCTGAGCGATCCGATTAAAGCAGATGTTTTGCGTTTTGCTGTGGGAATTATCACACCCGACGCTAAAGGTGCACGTGCCGTCCGTTTCGGCATACATAAAATGACTTCTTCACACGTCGAACCCGAACTCGACGTCGGCCGTGACAAGCCGGTGGCCGGTTGGCCACACTAAGCCTTCGCGATGTCGTAGTGGACATTGGTGCCGTCGACGCTGGTTACCTTGACGCTAATCGGCACGGTGTCGCCGCCATCGACGAGCTGACACGTCATGGTGACTCCCACGACGCCGATCAGGTTACCTGGGCAGTTCACCGACTCGGGCTGGTGCCCGAGCTGAGGGGCGGCCCAGTTGGAAATGGCCTGAACCACGTCTCCCTTGTCGACGTTGAGGAAGTTGATGTCGTAGTGCACGTTGACGCCGTCGACGTTGGTGACCTTGACGGTGACAGGGAACGTCTGGCCACTGTCCCTGGCTTGGCAGTCCATTGTCGCCCCGACTGATGCTTTTAGATTGTCGGGGCAGGTCACCGAATCGGGCTTGTGACCGGTCTTGTCGTTCATCTTCGAGCTGACGGTGTTGGCGACGTCGTTTTTGTCGACGCTCTTCTCCGATGAACAACCCGAGCCGGCCAGTGCGAGCGCGGCCAGTGCGGAGATGACAACCGTCGTGCGCATCGTGCCGGTAAACATGGTGCTCCTCGTTCGATCCCGCTACGCCAGGAAGCTTGACACACGCGCGGTGATTTCGCGGGGAAAGTGAGTCGCCGGATCGTCATTGATGTGCGGTCTAGTCGTTTTCGTCGGCGTCAAACACGGTGCAGTCCCGGGTCGCTTGTTCACGGGGTCTGCCCTGAGGCCAAGGTCGAGGCTCGACCTTGGCCTCCGGAGGCGTCAGGGCCTGCTACTTATTAGCGGCGGCCTTCCCACCAGACGTTGTTTGAAAGCGGAACTCGACCACGTCGCCATCGGCCATGACGTAATCCTTGCCTTCCATCCGCACCTTGCCGGCCGCTTTCGCGGCGGCCATCGATCCGGCGGCCACCAGGTCGTCATAGGACACGATCTCGGCCTTAATGAACCCCTTCTGGAAGTCGGTGTGGATCACCCCGGCGGCCTTCGGTGCCGTGTCCCCCTGGTGAATCGTCCATGCCCGCGCCTCTTTGGGGCCGGCGGTCAAAAAGGTCTGCAGCCGCAGCGTGTGGAACCCGGCCCGGGCCAGCGCGTCGAGGCCCCGCTCGGGCTGGCCGATCGACGCGAGCAGCTCGGTCGCCGATTCATCGTCGAGCTCGGCGAGCTCCGCCTCGATCTTGGCGTCCAGAAAGACCGCATCGGCGGGAGCCACCAGCGCGCGCAGCGAGGCGACCCGCTGCTCATCGGTGAGGACGGTTTCGTCGGAGTTGAACACGTACAAAAACGGCTTCACCGTCAACAAGGTCAGCTCGCGCAGCAGTGAACCGTCCACCGACGAACCCGCCGCGAACAGGGTCTTGCCGTCATCCAATACTCGCCGGGCCGCCTCTGCGGCCTCCAGCAGCGGCCGGCGGTCCTTGTGAGTACGGGCTTCCTTTTCCAGCCTCGGCAACGCCCGCTCCAGCGTCTGCAGGTCGGCCAGGATCAGCTCGGTCTCGACGACCTCGATGTCGGACTTCGGGTCGACCTGGCCCTCGACGTGCGCGACGTCGTCGTCGGCGAACACCCGCACGACCTGGCAGATCGCATCACACTCGCGAATGTTGGCGAGGAACTTGTTGCCGAGACCGGCGCCCTCGGACGCCCCTTTGACCAGACCGGCAATGTCGACGAACGTGACCGGCGCCGGCACAATGCGCGCGGAGTCAAACATCTCGGCGAGGGTGGCAAGCCGCGGATCGGGCAGCGGAACCACACCCTCGTTGGGCTCGATCGTGGCGAACGGATAGTTCGCGGCCAGCACGTCGTTGCGCGTCAGCGCGTTGAACAACGTTGACTTGCCGACGTTCGGCAGACCCACGATCCCGAGGTTCAAGCTCACAGGCACCACAGTCTAGGCAACCGCGACATGCGGACCGCGGCATGCATGACCGCCTACTTTGCGGTTCACCCGGTACGGTCTATGTGTGACTGCACAGCGGGACGGGTCGGCAGTGAGTGCGTCCCGTCGCTCCGTGCACCCGAACGTGACAGGGGTGCCGTGGTGGGGCGCCGTGATCGGCGCCGTCACCGCGAGCGCCATCGGCTTCGCGTTCGACGCCGGCGGCGGCAAGGAACTCACCCATGTGTTCGCTGCGCTCTACATCATCGGGTGCGTCGGCGCCGTCCTGATCGTCCGGCAATCCGGAATCTTCACAGCCGTCGTGCAACCACCGATGATCCTTTTCGTCGCGGTGCCGGGGGCATATTTCCTGTTCCACGGGGCGAAGGTCAACGGTCTGAAAGACGTCGTCATCAACTGCGCGTATCCGCTGATCGAGCGCTTCCCGCTGATGGTGATCACGTCGGGGGCCGTGCTGCTGATCGGAGTATTCCGGTGGATGGCGGGCTCGTCACGCTCGACGCCCGCGAAGAGGCCGGCGCCGGCCGCCAGCGCCGGCCTCTTCGCGGGCGTCGCGGCAAAGGTCGGCGCAATGTTCACCCGATCACGCGACGAGGAGGAATCGGTCCCGAAACGTCGCCACGCGGTCGACAGACCGAGGTCGACGCGCCCCGCCCAGCCAGCGAAAAGCGCCAACCGCGCCAACCGCGACGAACGCGCGGAACGCGCCGAACCCACGCGACCACGCCGGTCACGCTCCCCGATTTACGAGGACGAGTTTCCGTTTGAGCGCAGCCGCCGGCGCACACCGCCGTCACGGCAATCCGAGGAGCCCGTCGAGCTACCCCGGCGTCGGTCGGCCCCGACTCGGACGACGCGCAACCCGCACGAGCGCCGGGAGCCATACGAGCGGCGGGAGCCGTACGAACGCAGGGCGCCGCACGACCGTCGCAGCCGCTACGACTCATATGACCCGTTCGAGGCCTACGAGGCGCCCGCCCGACGCCGCCCCGCGACCAACGGGGTTCCGGTGACCAGCGGCACCCACCATCCGATCTCTCGAGTGCGCTACCGCGGTAGCCCCCCCGAGACCGAGGGCCGGCACCAGCGGCCGGTCCGTTCACGGTCGCGGTCGTCGGAGGCCGACGACTGGGAATACGACATCTGAGCGCAGCTGCGGCGCCGGGCGTCAGCCCCGGGCCGGGCGTATCTCTCGCGGCAGCGCGAACACCAGTGTCTCGTTCGCCGTCGTCACCGGCTGCACCACGTCATAACCGTGCTCGGCAAGTCGCTCGAGCACGCCGCGGACGAGCACCTCGGGGACGGACGCACCCGATGTCACGCCGATGGTGGTGACACGTTCAAGCCAGGCCGGGTCGATGTCGTCGGCGTAGTCGACTAAATGCGCCGCGCCAGCGCCGCCTCCCAGCGCGACCTCGACCAGACGCACCGAGTTCGACGAGTTGCGCGACCCGACCACGATCACCAACTCACATTCCGGCGCCATCGCCTTGACGGCGACCTGACGGTTCTGGGTGGCGTAACAGATGTCGTCGCTGGGCGGGTCCTGCAGGCTGGGGAAACGCTCGCGCAACCGCTGCACTGTCTCCATCGTTTCATCGACCGACAGCGTGGTCTGCGACAGCCACACCACCTTGTCCGGGTCGCGGACGGTGACGGCGGCGATGTCCTCGGCGGTCTCCACCAGCTGCACGTGCTCGGGCGCTTCGCCGGAGGTGCCAATGACCTCCTCGTGGCCCTCATGGCCGATCAGCAGGATGTCGTAGTCATTGCGGGCGAACCGCCTGGCCTCGTTGTGCACTTTGGTGACCAGCGGGCA
>JAFAWC010000190.1 GCA_019242135.1 Mycobacteriaceae bacterium
GAGATCACCGCCCCGCTGTCGGCGGCCGCCAGGGCGGCCTGCTGAACCCTGGTCTCCAGACCGTCGAAGGCGGCCGTGGCGGTCGGCGGAGCACCGGCAGCCGGCGCCGCGGTGGCCAGTGCTGCAAATCCCCGGTAGCCACTCTGCAGCCCGGTGGCACCATGCACCTTGGCCACGCATGCACCGACCAGCACCGAGCAGAGCAGCACCGCGGTCGACGTCCTCAGCACTGACCGCGGCCGATGCATGGCGCTCCTCAATCGGGTGGGCTGAAACACGGGCCCGACCGCACCGCCGCCCGTAGTTTCGCTAGCCTAACTGGTTTATTGGCCCCAAGTGCCGATTGCCGGTGGTCAGGCCCCCTGTGTGTCGATTTGCGGTTCGGCCGCGATTTCCCCGGCCCGGCGTGATCTGGCACAATTGACCAGTTGTCTGCGCGCGCTGGGAGGTCATTCCCGCGGCGCGGAGATCAAGACGTCAGAATTCGACGGTTTCGGGCTGCGTTGCGCAAGGCAGCGATGCGGCCCGGCCCGCGACCGCGAGGAAGTAGTTCGAAATGAACACGCTGGACTTCGTCGACCAGGCGTCGCTGCGCGACGACATCCCGGCATTCAACCCCGGCGACACGGTGAACGTGCACGTCAAGGTCATCGAGGGGTCCAAGGAACGCATTCAGGTGTTCAAGGGCGTCGTGATTCGCCGACAGGGCGGCGGCATCCGGGAAACGTTCACCGTCCGCAAGGAGAGCTATGGGGTTGGCGTCGAGCGTACGTTTCCCGTGCACTCACCCAACATCGATCACATCGAGGTCGTCACTCGCGGCGACGTGCGGCGCGCGAAGCTGTATTACCTGCGCGAGTTGCGCGGTAAGAAGGCCAAGATCAAGGAACGGCGCTGACCGCCCCGGCCTTCTCGCTCCTCGCGTCCGCGTCGATACGCTGATCCCGTGACCCACAGCATGGAGTCGGCAGACTCGCCGCAGGAGCCGTTGGCCACGGACACTGCTGGCTCCGCACAAAACGAGATCACCGCGGATTCGAAGACCGACGCGGAGTCCAACGATTCTCAGACAGACCCCGAGGTTGGCGTCGAGGCGGACTCCGAAGCGGCGGAGCCGCCGTCAAGGAAGTCGACGCTGCGAGAAATCGCGATCCTGATCGTGATCGCGGTGGGCCTGTACTACGTGATGCTCACGTTCGTTGCGCGTCCGTACCTGATTCCGTCGGAGTCAATGGAGCCGACGTTGCACGGGTGCATGGGATGCACGGGCGACCGCATCATGGTGGACAAACTGACCTACCGATTCGGTTCTCCCCGGCCCGGCGACGTGATCGTGTTCAAGGGCCCGCCTCCGTGGGACGTCGGGTACAAATCGATTCGCTCGGCAAACCCCGTGCTTCGTATCGTGCAAGACGGTCTATCGTTCATCGGTTTCGTACCGCCCGACGAGAACGACCTCGTGAAGCGGGTGATCGCAGTCGGCGGCCAGACGGTCGAGTGCCGTGTCGCCAGTGGCCTCACGGTCGACAACAAGCCGCTGTACCAGCCATTCCTTGACCCGAAGACGCTTGGCGTCGATCCGTCCGTTTACCCATGCCTTGGCCCCGAGTTCGGTCCCGTCACCGTGCCAGCGGGAAGGCTCTGGGTGATGGGCGACAACCGAACACACTCGGCGGACTCTCGGGCCCACTGCACCAGCGTTCCCGCTGACCTGCAGCGCGGCATCCTGTGCACTGGCGACCCGATGTCAGGCACGATTCCGATCGGCAATGTCATCGGCAAGGCCAGATTCATCGCCTGGCCGCCGGCGCGGTGGGGTGGGGTCAGTTCGGTGGATATCCAGCAAGGGCATTAGCCCTCATGGTTTCTCGGGTCTGGCCGCCGCGGGCAGTGATCCGCAAGTCGTCGGGACTGCGCACGCTCGAGTCGGCGCTGTACAACAGTGGGCTCGGGCCAGTGGCCGGTGTCGACGAGGTCGGTCGCGGCGCCTGCGCCGGCCCGCTGGTGATCGCCGCCTGCGTGCTCGGGCCCAACCGCCTCAAGAGCCTCGCCGACCTCGACGACTCAAAGAAGCTCACGGAGAAATCGCGTGAGGCGCTGTTCCCCCTGATCCGCCGGTATGCGCTGGCCTATCACGTCATCTTCGTGCCGCCGGGCGAGGTGGACCGCCGCGGTGTGCATGTGGCCAACATCGAGGGCATGCGCCGGGCGGTGGCGGGCCTGGCAGTCAGGCCCGGGTATGTGCTCTGCGACGGATTCCGGGTACCTGGATTGCCGATGCCGTCGCTGCCGGTGATCGGCGGGGATGCCGCGGCGGCCTGCATCGCGGCGGCCAGCGTCTTGGCAAAAGTCAGCCGGGACCGGCTGATGGTCGCACTCGAAGGCGAGTATCCGGGATACGGGTTCGCAGAGCACAAGGGCTACTGCACGTCTGGTCACGCCGCGGCGTTGGCGGCGCTCGGCCCAACGACGGCGCATCGGTACTCGTTCATCAACGTGCGCCGTTCAGTGGTCGAGTTTGTGGTGCCGGAGGAGCAGTTGGAGCACGGCTGAGAGAAGATATGGACGTAGTGACGAAAAGGACATCCGCGTAGATGAGTGCCGAAGATCTCGAAAAATACGAGACCGAGATGGAGCTCTCGCTGTACCGCGAATATAAGGACATCGTCGGTCAGTTCAGTTACGTCGTGGAAACCGAGCGCCGGTTCTACCTGGCAAACAGCGTTGAGTTGATTCCCCGCAACTCCGACGGCGAGGTCTATTTCGAGCTTCGTCTGGCCGATGCGTGGGTGTGGGACATGTACCGGCCGGCCCGGTTTGTCAAGCAGGTCCGGGTGATCACCTTCAAGGACGTCAACATCGAAGAGGTGGAGAAACCAGAGCTGCGGCTGCCCGATTGAAACGGGTCAGTGCATTTCCCACGGTTCGCCGTATGTCGTGACGCTGTCTCCATCGCTGGACGTCAGCCGCGCGAACGGGCGCAGAGTTACGCCGCCGGCGGCGCCGGTGACCGAGCCGTGTGCGCCGGCGATCGCCACCGCGCCGTCCGCTCCGGTGACGTCGACCTTAAACGTGGAAACCTCCTGCGTTCCCGGGC
>JAFAWC010000193.1 GCA_019242135.1 Mycobacteriaceae bacterium
CCCGACCAGATGGCGAAGGTCGGCCGCGTCGCCCGCATCCTGGGTCCGCGTGGTCTGATGCCCAACCCGAAGACGGGCACCGTCACCCCGACGTCGCCAAGGCCGTCAACGACATCAAGGGCGGCAAAATCAACTTCCGCATCGACAAGCAGGCCAACCTGCACCTCGTGATCGGCAAGGCGTCGTTCGACGACATCAAGCTGGTGGAGAACTACGGCGCCGCGCTCGACGAGGTCCTGCGGGCCAAGCCGACCGCGTCGAAGGGCCGCTATTTGAAGAAGGTCACGGTGTCGACGACCACGGGCCCGGGCATTCCGGTCGACCCGTCGGTGACGCGGAACTTCGCGGACGCGTAAGTCTCTTGCGCCGAACGTCGACTTATTGCGTGTTTTTCGGCGAATCCCGTGTCATAAGTCGACGTTCGGCGTCGGCAAGCATCAGCCGCCACATTCGGCGATCCGGCGGCGGAGGAACACCTTCGCCGGCTCGGAGCCCGTCGCCGCCAGCGCCTTGCGATACCACTGCTGTGCCTCCTCGGTCCGTCCGTCGCGGCGCAGCAAATCGGCCCTGATCGACGGGACCAGGCCGGAACGTGCCAGCCGCGGGTCGTCGGCGATGTCGTCCACTGCGTCGAGGCCGGCGGAGTATCCGTCGCGAAACCCCAGTGCGACGGCGCGATTCGCGCGCGCCACCGGCGAATCGTGGACGGCAAGGAGACGGTCGTAGGCCGCGCAGATGCCCGCCCAGTCGGTCTGCCCGAACGCGGGCGCCGTCGCGTGCAGCGCCGCGATCACCGCTTGAGGCAGGTACGGACCCGTCGAGCCGACCGCCCGGCGCAGCTGCCGTAGTCCCCGGGCGATCGCCGCCGTATCCCAGCGGCTGCGGTCCTGTTCGTCCAACGGCACCAGGGCGCCGTCGGCGTCAACGCGGGTCAGCCGACGGGCGTCGTGCAAAGTGACCAACGCGCACAGGGCATGGGCCTCGGGTTCGTCGGGCATCAGCGCGGCGAGTTCGCCGGCCAGCCGCACACCCTCGCTGCAGAGGTCGTCGCGAATCGCCGACGGCCCGGCGGTGGACCAGTAGCCCTCAGTGAAGACCGAGTAGATGCACCCCAGCACGTGCGGCGTGCGCTCGGGCAGCTGCTCGGCTGCGGGCACCCGCAGCGGGATGCGGGCATGCCGGATCTTGTTCTTCGCGCGGGTGATGCGCTGGCCGATGGCTGTCTCGGTTTGCAGCAAAGCGCGGCCGATCTCGGCCACGGTCAGGCCGGACACCAGGCGCAGGGTCAGCGCCAGCTGCGACGGTCGATCCAGCGCGGGATGCGCGCAGGCGAACATCATCCGCAGCTCGTCATCGCGGACAGGGTGCGGTTCCGATGCGTCGGTCCGTGCCCGGATGTCGTCGACCACCGCTGCCAACTCCTTTCCCGGGCGCACGGACTCGCGGCGGAGCCGGTCGCGCGCGCGGTTGCGCGCTACGGTCACGACCCACGCCCCCGGATTGTCGGGCAGCCCGTCGCGCGGCCAGGCCAGCAGCGCCTGGGCGAACGCTTCCTGCACGGCGTCCTCCGCGACCGTGAGATCCCCCGACCAGCGCGCCAGCGCCGCGACCGCGGGACCCCATTCGCGCCGGAAGACGCCGTCCAGGTCACTCAACCGCTACAGCCCCGAAATGCCCATCAGCTGGCGCAGTTCCACGGTCGTCGCCGGAATCATCGACGCCAGCTTCACCGCCTCGTCGCGATCCGCGGCCGACAGCACATAGAAGCCGTTGGCCACCTCGGCACCCTCGACGAACGGACCGTCAGTGAACAACACGTCGCCGTCGCGTACTCGCACGGTGGTGGCTGTGGCCGGCCCGTGAAGGGCCGCACCGGCGACGACGTGCTCGCCGGCCGCAGCGACGAATTCGCCGTGCCTCTTGGCGCCGGCCTCCCACTCGGGGGTCCCCGGCTCGACCGCGCCGCCGGGTGGCTCCAACAGCAGCGCCAGCCAGTGCTCGCCGGTCAGCTTGCTGGCCGGCGTGAAGTCCATGAGCATCGGCCAGATCTCCACCGCGCCCTTGTGGGCGTGCGGCACCTGCCGGCCCAGCGCCAGCGCGGCGTCGAGGTCGTCGGCGTCGAACACATAAAAGCCGCCCGCGATCTCCGCGCTCTCCGGGAACGGGCCGTCGGTGACCACCGGCGCGTCGGGGCCGCCCTGGATGCGGACACCGGTGGCGGCCGCGGTGAGCGCGTCCCCTGCCCTGATCGACGATGCCTCCCGGGCATGAAAGTCGCTGTAGGCCGTCATCTCGGCTTGTCGCGCAACCGGATCCATGCGCTCCTCGGGGGCGTCGGACGGCGAGAGCAATAGGGCAAAGTACTGCATGGCGATCACCTCTTCGGGGGTAGCGAGCGGAACCCCGTGTTCCACTCCTACCTCTTCGACGAACGACTCTGGCGGAATCCGACAAAGCGACGTCAGCAAACATTAATAGCTTCGTCAGTTCTGTTCCTTCCGCCACTGCAATGTGCTTTCTTTTACGTATGCGTAAAACTGCGCGTGGGATGGCAATCGCCGTCCTCACCTTCCTCAGCGCCATCGTCATCGGTGCGAGCGCGGTACTGACGTCGGCCATCACCCTGGCCGCGACGGCGTTGATCGTGCCGGGCACCGGGACCCACGACATCACCACCGTGAAGGGCTACAAGGAGAACGCCGCCGACCGATACATCGCACCGGCCACCAGTGGCTCCACGGCCTACTGCACGTCGACGAACGGGTGCGCCCTCATTGGCATCCCCTATCCGGCGAGCTTCTTTCCGATACCGCTGCCGGGCTGGTGCCCCAACTTGAACTGCGACACGTGGAATCAGTCCGTCGGGGCCGGGGTGGCCGCCCTCAACAGCGAGTTGATCAATCAGTTGACCAATCCGACACCGAACAACAAGCAGATCATCCTGTTCGGCTACTCCCAAGGCGGCGCGGTCGTTTCCGCGGAGATGTACAACCTCGCCAAGCTCGATCCGGCCACAAAGTCGCGCATACAGGTGGTCACGATCGGCAATATCGACAACCCGCAAGGGCTGTGGACGCGACTGAGCTTCCTGCCGACCATCCCATTCCTCAACATCACCTTCGGGCCCGTCCTGCCCACCAACATCGGGATAAAGAGCACCAACTACAGCTTCGAGTACGACCCCGTCGGTGACGCGCCGCTGTACATCTTGAATCCGCTGGCGATCCTGAACGCGCTGGCCGCCTTCTGGTATGTGCACGGCAACTACCTGGTGCCCAACAGCAACGACCCGGGCGGCACCCTGCCGTACGGGTACACGCCGGCGACCCTGGCGGCGGCGATCGCGGACCCCGCCAACCGGCGGACCTACCAGGACGCGACCTTCGTCTTGATTCCCGAACAGGGCACCCTGCCGATCCTGCAACCGTTCCTGGACATTGGGGCGGCACTTCACCTGACACCACTGGTCAAGCCGTTCGTCGACCTGCTCAACCCGATTTTCAAGGTGTTGATCAACCTGGCCTATGACCGCACGCTCAATCCCGGCATACCGGAAACCTTCCAGCTGTTCCCGATCGTCAACCCGATCACGCTGATCACCAACCTGATCACCGCGGGACTCCAAGGCATTCAAGCCGCGCTGAAAGACATTGGCTTGGGTGCCCTGGGCGGCCTGCTGCCGGCCGCTCCGCTGGCGCCGAAGGGCCCGTCGACGGTGTCGCCCTCAGCGCCAGTCGCACCCACGATCACTTCGCCGGTCGAAATGCTGGCGCCCCGAGCGCCCAACGGCAGTTCTGTCGCGGTGAGCACGCTGACGAGTGTGAAGCCGAAAACCACCGTCGGCACGCCGGCGCTGGCGCCGAACCCGGGCGGCAAGACCGCGTCGATTTTGCCCTTCACCGTGCCGGTGCTGCCCAAGCCGACGAGCTCGGCGGCGACGGGAACCACGCAGCCCAACGTGTTGACGCCCGCCGAAGTGATTCAGCGCGCCAACGCCACCATCAACGAGTTGACGAAGCCGACTACCGCCGGCAAGCCCAGCAGCGGTTCGAAGACCGCCGCATAGCACCCTGGGGGTCTGCGCCTGGGCCTACGCAGCCGCGCCGGGCTTGAGGTATGTCACCAGGCTGACGTCGATGCTCTCGTCGATGAAGTAGTACTGGCAGCCCTTGAGGTACTTCATGTACCGGTGGTAGTTCTCTTCGTCGGTCGCCGTGATCGCCGCGTCCTTATTGCGTTCCAGTGCATCGGCCCACAGCCCGAGCGTCTTGATGTAGTGCGTTCGCAGCGACTTGGCCTCGGGCACCACGAACCCGGCCTTCTCGCCGTGGTCGATCATCATCTGGGTGGTCGGGATCCGGCCGCCGGGGAAGATCTCGGTGATCATGAACTTGATGAACCGGGCCAGTTCGAACGTCAGCTTCTTTCCCTTGGCCGTCAGATCGAACGGGTGATAGCCGACACTGCTCTGGATCGTCATCCGGCCGTCGTCGGGCAGGATGTCGAAGCAGTTCTTGAAGAAGTCGTCATAGCGCTCGAAGCCGAAATGCTCGAACGCCTCGATCGACACGATCCGGTCGACGGGTTCGTGGAACTGCTCCCAGCCCTCCAGCCGCACCTGGTGTGAGCGGGGGCTGCCGAGGGTGTCCAACAGCTGCGTGCAGTACGCCTGCTGATTCTTGGACAACGTCAGGCCGATGACGTTGACGTCGTACTTTTCGATCGCCCGCCGCATCGTCAGGCCCCAGCCGCAGCCGATGTCGAGCAGCGTCATTCCCGGCTTCACGTCGAGCCTGTCGAGGTTCAGGTCGACGTCGGCGACCTGCGCCTCCTCCAACGTGACGTTGGGCCCGGTGAAGTATGCACAGCTGTACTTGCGGGTCGGGTCCTGGAACAGTCCGAAGAAGTCGTCGGACAGGTCGTAATGGGCCTGGATGTCCTCGAAGTGCGGCCGCATGTCGTCCGGGGCGCTCTGTTTGCTCCGGGTCGCGTTGTCAGCCATCGTGAGTTCTCCTACTTCTCCATCGTGAATTGGTTGACGTCGATATTCCCGGCGCGAAACCCGTTCGCGCAGCCAGTGAGGTAGCGCATGTACCGGTCGTACACCTGTTGGGACTGAAGCCTGATCGCCTCGTCCTTGTGCGCCTGCAGCGCCTGTGCCCACGTGTCGAGCGTTCGCGCGTAGTGGGGTTGCAGCGACTGGATGCGGGTCACGTTGAAGCCGGCCGCCGTGCAGCGTTCTTCGACCATCTCGATGGTCGGCAGCTGCCCGCCCGGGAAGATCTCGGTCATGATGAACTTCACGAAGCGGGCCAGCTCCATCGTCAGCGGAACGCCGCGCGCGAGCGCCTGCTTCATGGTCAGCGAGGTGATCGTGTGCAGCAACATGACACCGTCGTCTGGCAACACGCGGTGCGCCATCGCGAAGAAGTCGTCGTAGCGGTCCTGCCCGAAGTGCTCGAACGCGCCGATCGACACGATCCGGTCGACCGGCTCATCGAACTGCTCCCAGCCCTGCAGCAGCACCCGCTTCGACCGCGGACTGTCTGACCGCGTGAACATCTGCTCGACGTATCGCTGCTGGTTCCTCGACAGCGTGAGCCCGACGACGTTGACGTCGTATTTCTCGGTCGCGCGGCGCATCGCCGCACCCCAGCCGCAGCCGATATCAAGCAGGGTCATGCCCGGTTCGAGGCGCAGCTTGCCC
>JAFAWC010000332.1 GCA_019242135.1 Mycobacteriaceae bacterium
GCTGCCGTGCTGTTGGCCACCGGCGGAGCGATCGGCCAGATCATCACGGCGCCGTTCACCGCAGGAATTGTGGTCCTGCTCTACACGGATCGCCGCATCCGTGCCGAAGCCTTCGACCTGGTGTTGCAGACCGGTGCCGCCGCGGGACGCGATTCCGCGGAGTCCACCGACGACCTGTGGCTGATCCGCCACCCCTGACATGTCTATTTCGCTCCTTGCGTCCGAGTCCGCAGTGGTTCTCATCGATCGCGACGCCGCGCACGACGCTGCAGAACGGGAGTTGTCCAAGCCGATCTACCCGAAACAGGACCTGTTAGAACGCATCAACGACTGGATCAACGACTTCATCTACCGGTTCGTCTCAAAAGGTGCCGAGATCCCGGGCGGCTGGTTCACGGTCGGGGTGTTGTTGGCTCTCGTCGCCGCCGCGATCATCACCGCGGTCTGGATCGCCCGCCGCACCATGAAAACCAGCCGCGAGGGCGATTTTTCGTTGTTCGGCGCCGCCGAGTTGAGCGCTGCTGAACACCGAGCATCAGCGGAACAGTTTGCTGCCGAAGGGAATTGGTCGTCGGCGATTCGGCACCGGCTGCGCGCGGTTGCGCGCCAACTCGAGGAGAGCGGGGTGTTGAACGCGGTGCCGGGGCGCACGGCCAACGAACTCGCCCGTGACGCCGCGAGGTTCTTGCCCGAACTCACCTCCGAGCTGGCGGCTGCTGCGGCGTCGTTTAACGAAGTGACCTACGGCGAGCGGGCCGGGACGGAAGCGGCGTACAACGAGATCACCGAACTCGACGAGCGAATCCGGTCGCGGCGGTTTACGGCGGGGCGCGCTGTCGCGTCCCGCCCCGGCAGCGAGTCGTGGGCGCATCTGCAATGAAAACCGTTCTAGCACCTGGGATATCCCAGCGGTGGCGGACATGGCGGTGGGTGCTGTTGGCGCTCGTCGTGATCGTCGCCGTCGCCGCCGTCGGGACGTATCTGACCGCGCCGCGGCCCGGCGGGCCGATGGACGCCGAGTCGACGAGCCCCGACGGGGCGCACGCATTGGCGACCATGCTGCGTGACCACGGTGTGGACGTGGTCGTCGCCAACAGCATCGCCGACGTGGAAGCCGCCGCACGCCCGGATGCGCTGATACTCATCGCCCAGACCTACTACCTCGTCGACGACACGCTGATGGCACGGCTGGCGGCGGTGCCAGGTGATCGCCTGCTGGTCGAGCCGGTGTCGACCGCCCGGAAAAGCCTTGCCCCCGAGATCCGTATCGCCAACTCCACGACGGTCGGCGGTCAACCCGACTGCGACCTGCCGGAGGCAACGCGAGCCGGCGAGGTGCGATTCGGAATCAGCGACACGTACGCCTCCGACAAGGCGGTGACCAGTTGCTACGACGGCGCCGTGGTGCGCTACCAGACGGGCGGTCGCACGGTGACCGTGGTCGGCAGTTCCGACTTCATGGTGAACTCGGGTCTGCTCAAGGCCGGCAATGCCGCGTTGGCGATGAACCTGGCCGGCGAACGCTCGCGGCTGATCTGGTATGCACCGCAACACATCGAGGGCCAACGTACCAGCAGCTCAAGCATTTTCGACCTGGTTCCGGACAACGTGGGATGGATCGTGTGGCAGCTGTGCGTTGTGGTGCTGCTCGCGGCGGCCTGGCGCGGCCGCCGGCTGGGGCCGCTCGTCGCCGAGAAGCTGCCGGTGGTGGTGCGGGCGTCGGAAACCGTGGAGGGGCGTGGGCGGTTGTACCGGTCGCGACGCGCCCGGGACCGGGCCGCCGACGCGCTGCGCACCGCAGCACTGCAACGGATGCTGCCCCGCCTGGGATTGGCCGTCACCGCGGCGCCGGTTCAGGTGGTGGCCGCGATGGCCGAACGCACCGGCAGGAACCCGGAGACGTTGCGCCACACTCTGTTCGGTCCCCCACCGTCGTCCGACGACGACCTGACGAACCTTGCCCGAGAACTCGACGACATCGAAAGGCAGGTCGCGAACTCGTGACTCAGCAGGCCGCTCCCGACGAGACCACCCACGACGCGCGCGCCAAGTTGATGGCACTGCGCACCGAGATCGGCAAGGCCGTCGTCGGCCAGGACTCCGTCGTCTCGGGGCTGGTGATCGCGCTGCTGTGCCGGGGCCACGTCCTGCTGGAGGGCGTGCCGGGCGTCGCCAAGACGCTCTTGGTGCGGGCGATGGCCGCGGCGCTTGCGTTGGACTTCAAGCGGGTGCAGTTCACTCCCGACTTGATGCCGGGCGACGTGACCGGATCGCTGGTGTATGACGCGCGCACCGCGGTGTTCGAGTTCCGCGCCGGTCCGGTGTTCACGAACCTGCTGCTGGCCGACGAGATCAACCGCACGCCGCCCAAGACGCAGGCGGCGCTGCTGGAGGCCATGGAAGAGCGACAGGTCAGTGTCGAGGGCGAGGCGCGGCCGCTGCCTGACCCCTTCATCGTCGCCGCCACCCAGAACCCGATCGAATACGAGGGCACCTACCAGTTGCCCGAGGCGCAACTGGACCGTTTCCTGCTCAAGCTGAACGTGTCGTTGCCGCCGCGCGACCAGGAAATCCAGATCCTCGACCGGCACGCCCGGGGGTTCGACCCACGCGATTTGTCGGCCGTGCAGCCCGTCGCCGACGCCGGCGACCTTCGGGCCGGCCGGCACGCGGTGCGCCAGGTGCGGGTCGCCAACGAGGTGCTCGGCTACATCGTCGACCTGGTCAGCGCCACCCGGCATTCGCCGTCGCTGCAGCTGGGGGTGTCGCCTCGGGGCGCGACCGCGCTGCTGGCCACCGCGCAGTCGTGGGCGTGGCTGTCCGGCCGCAACTACATCACCCCCGATGACGTCAAGGCGATGGCCCGGCCGGTGCTGCGTCACCGCATCGGCCTGCGACCGGAGGCGGAGCTGGAGGGCGCCACGCCGGACGGCGTGCTGGACGGCATCCTGTCGTCGGTTCCGGTGCCGCGCTAGTGATCATCACCGGCCGCGCCGCCCTGCTGGCGCTGCTGTGCGTGCTGCCCGTGGGGTTTTCCCCGTGGCCAGGATTGCTTTTCTGGGTCGCGTTTTTTGCCCTGCTTGTGCTCGTCGGGGTGGACATCGCGCTGGCGGCCAGTCCCGGCGCACTGCGGTTCTCCCGCGACGGGGACACCGCAGCGCGGCTCGGACAGTCCGCCGAGGTGGTGCTGGCGGTGACCAACGCAGGGCGGCGGCGGTTGAAGGGCCAGATCCGGGACGCCTGGGCACCCAGCGCGGGCGCCTCACCGCGCTCGCATGACGTCGACCTCCCTGCGGGACAACAGGAATCGCTGATCACCCGGATGCGGCCGGCGCGCCGCGGCGACCAGCATGCGGCCGTGGTGACCGCGCGGTCGATCGGGCCGCTGGGGATAGCCGGGCGGCAAAGATCGCGCCCGGTGCCGTGGCGGGTACGGATCCTGCCGCCGTTTCTGTCCAGGAAGCACCTGCCGTCGCGGCTGGCCCGGCTACGCGAGATCGACGGGCTGCTTCCGGTGTTGATCCGCGGGCAGGGCACCGAATTCGACTCGCTGCGCGAATACGTGATCGGCGACGACGTGCGATCGATCGACTGGCGAGCCACCGCCCGTCGGGCGGACGTGGTCGTGCGGACCTGGCGGCCAGAACGCGACCGGCGGGTGGTGTTGGTCCTCGACACGGGGCGGACCTCGGCGGGCCGCGTCGGCATCGACCCGACCGGCGGGGACCCCGGCGGATGGCCGCGGCTGGACTGGTCGATGGACGCGGCGTTGCTGTTGGCCGCGTTGGCGGCGCGGGCAGGCGACCATGTCGACTTTCTCGCCCACGACCGAGTGCCCCGGGCCGGTGTCCACAACGCGTCGCGGACGGAAGTGCTCGCGCAGCTCGTCGAAGCGATGGCGCCGCTGCAGCCCGCGCTCGTCGAGTCGGACGCCACCGCGACGGTAGCCGCGATCTTGCGCCGCACTCGCCGCCGTGCGCTGGTCGTGCTGCTCACCGACCTCAATGCGTCCGCGCTGGACGAGGGCTTGATGCCGGTGCTGCCGCAACTCTCGGCCAGACACCAGGTGATCGTCGCCGCGGTGGCCGATCCACGGGTGGACCTTCTCGCAGCCGGGCGCTCGGACGCCGCACAAGTTTACGATGCCGCGGCCGCCGAGAGGTCGCGCAACGAGCGGCGCGCGATCGCGTCGCGGCTGCGGCGTGCCGGTGTCGACGTCGTGGATGCGCCGCCGGAGGACCTGGCGCCGGCGCTGGCGGACCGCTACTTGGCGATGAAGGCCGCCGGGAAACTGTGATCGGTGGCTGTCAACGCACCAGATCGACGTCGGGTGTGTCCCCGAGGTCGCCGGACTCGCCGGCCTTGACGGCTTTTCTGCCGAAGTAGATGACATAGGACAAAAACGCGACCTCGGCGAGCACACCGATCGTGATGCGCACGAAGGTCGGCAGCGGCGACGGCGTGACCAACGCCTCGATCAGCCCCGAAACGAGGAGCACCACAGCCAGTCCCACCGCGACGGCGACAACGGCCCGGCCCTGCTCGGCCAGCACTTGGGTGCGCGGCCGGTTGCCGGGCGCGATCACCGACCACCCCAGCCGCATGCCGGCCGCCGCAGCCAGGAATACCGCGGTCAGCTCCAGCAGCCCGTGCGGGGTGAGCAGACCCAGCAAGATGTCGCCTTTGCCGGCGTTGAACATCAGCCCGGCGATCACGCCCAGGTTGGCGGCGTTTTCGAACAGCACGAAGGGAATCGGCAAACCCAGCACGACCGCGAATGCGATGCATTGTGCGGCCACCCACGAGTTGTTCACCCAGACCTGCAGCGCGAACGCGGCTGCCGGATGCTGGCTGTAGTAGGACGCGACGTCGTGATTGACGAGTTGGTCGATCTCCGCCGGCGTGCCGACCGCAGCCTGTACCTCCGGGCTGCCGGCGACCCAGAACCCGATCACGGCGGCGACGACGAGGAACACCACCGCCGTGGCCGCCCACCACCGCCAGGTGCGGTACGCCACCACCGGGAACGCCACCGTGAAGAAGCGCAGAAACTCGCTCCACAGCGGTGCGTGCGCGCCCGTCACCGCCGACCGCGCCCGCGCCACGAGGCTCGACAACCGTCCGACCAGCACGGAGTCGGACGAGGCCGAACGCACCATCGACAGGTGCGTCGACACTCGCTGGTAGAGCTCGACCATCTCGTCGATCTCGGCGCCCGACAACCGGCGGCGGCGC
>JAFAWC010000476.1 GCA_019242135.1 Mycobacteriaceae bacterium
ACGATCGTCGTCGGCTTATCGAGCACCTTGACCCCGGCGGTCGCGACGTCCTGGGGCTGCACGGGGCTCTGCGCTGAGCTGGGATGGGTGCCGGCGATCAGCTCGGTGTTCGTGAACGTCGGCAGCACAACGCTCACCTCGACGCCCTTTGGAGCGAACTCGTCGGCCAGCGCGGTCGACAGCCCCACCACCGCGAACTTGGTGCCCGCGTACACCACCTGACCCGGCACCGCGGTCATCCCGGCCATCGACGCGATGTTGACGACGTGTCCGGCGCGGCGCGCAACCATCTCCGGTAGCACCAGCCGGCAGCCGTTGAGCACCCCATAGAAGTTCACCTCGATCGCCGAGCGGAGCGCCTGTTCGGGCTGTTGCAGGAACGGCCCGACGGGCATCACCCCGGCGTTGTTGATCAGCACGTCGATTCGCCCGCCGCCCTCGCCGCGGGCCTTATCGAGGAACTCCGAAAACGACTGCCGGTTGGTCACATCCAACGGATAGCCCGACACGGGCCCGAGCCTCTCGAGTGACGCCACCGCCGTCTGCAACGCGGTCATGTCGCGGTCGCCGATCACCACCCGGGCTCCGCGCCGCAGCAGCGCCGTCGCGGTTGCGAGTCCAATGCCCCTGGCCGCGCCGGTGATCGCGACGGTCTTGCCGGTGATGTTGTCCATGGCAGAAACTTTACGGGTGTCAAATTCGCGTGGGACGCCGGCGGTGGTTTCGTCTCACCGTGGGCGCACTGCGCATCGTGATTCCACGTCGCGGAACCGGAATGCGACGCCGGCGCGGGCGTTGGAGACGATATGACGCGCGTCCTGCAGTTCCTCCGCGTCGGCCAGGACGACCCACTGGCGGCCCCGTTACTGGCAGAACTCGCGGCCGAATATGCCGATCGCTACGGCGGCAGCCGGGACCGGATCCTGACCTGGCTGCGCGGGTATCCGGCTGAGGAGTTCGCCGCGCCCGACGGTGCCCTGCTCATCGGCCTGATCAATGACCTGCCCGTGACCGGCGGAGCGTTCCGCCGGTTCGACGCCGAGACCGCCGAACTCAAACGCATCTGGACCGACGGGCGGTTCCGGCGCCGTGGCCATGCCAGGGCGCTGCTGGCCGCGCTGGAGGCCGACATCGTGGCCCGTGGCTACCGTCGGGTCTATCTGACGACTGGTGACCGCCAGCCGGAGGCTGAGGCGCTGTACGTCTCCGCCGGTTACACGCGGCTCGCCGAGCCGCTGCCCGCCGAACGCGAGGTCTACCCCGTGGCATTCGAGAAACGGCTGTGATCGGTCTGGGTATCAGATGTATCCGGCGCGGCCCGCGCGATATGCATTGTCGCACTGGTGTTCTCGCGCCGTGCACCTGACGGTGCAGCGAAATCCAAAGCCCTGTTGCAACGTTCGCACCATCCGGGAGCAGCAGGTCAGTCCCGCGACCGAGATCGCGATCCTCCAACAGGCGGGGGCGGTCCGCGCTCAGGTGAGGGCCTGCTCGACGGCCTGACGAATCGGGCCGCGCCACAACGGGCCGTGCCCTGGCAGCAACACGTCGGTGTCGAGTAGGCCGAGGGCGCCCAGGCTACGGCGACAGCCCGCGTCGTCGTGATTGAACACAGAGGGCAGCAGCTGCGGTCCGGTGCGGCGGCTCACCGCGTGGCCCGTGACCAGCGCGTCGCCGCTGACCAGCACGCCGTCGACGATGAAGCTGCAGTGCCCGCCGGTGTGCCCGGGCGTGGGGATGGCCATCGGTTGGCCCGGCAGCGTTGCGGCGACGTCGGACGTCAACGCCTGCGCGGTGGGCACGCCGTCGTGCACCATGCCGCCCTTACGCAGCAACCGCACCGCCCAGGGTGCCCAGCCGGGGCGCCAGATGTGCATCGCGACGTCTACGGGCGAGGCCTGTTCGAGATACTCGCGTTTGGCATGCCCGACCTCGTCGCCGTGGCAAAACACCCGGGTGCCATGGGCATTGGCGAACCAGATCGCGGTACCCAGGTGGTCGACGTGCGCGTGGGTCAGCACGATCGCGCGGACCTCCGCGGCGCCGAAACCGATCTTCGCCAGTGATGCCAGCACATCGTCGCGATCGCCAGGCAGCCCCGAGTCAAACAACGTGACGCGGCCGTCGCCGGTGGCCACCGCCCAGTTCACCAAGTCGCCTTGGACGAAATAGAGGCTGTCGGTGACCGAGGTGATCGCCCACGCCATGCCCGCCGAGTCTAGTGAGGGAGTAGAACTGAGACCGTGCCTCAACTGAAACTCGGATACAAAGCGTCGGCAGAGCAGTTCGGACCCCGGGAGCTTGTCGAACTGGGCGTGCTGGCCGAACAGCACGGGATGGACAGCGCCACCGTCAGCGACCACTTCCAGCCGTGGCGGCACAAGGGTGGCCACGCCCCGTTCTCTCTGGCGTGGATGACCGCTGTCGGCGAACGGACAAAAAGGATCGTACTGGGTACCTCCGTACTGACCCCGACGTTCCGCTACAACCCGGCGGTGACCGCCCAGGCCTTCGCGACGATGGCCTGTCTGTATCCGGCCCGGATCTTCTTGGGCGTCGGCACCGGTGAGGCGCTCAACGAGATCGCCACCGGCTATATCGGGCAGTGGCCCGAGTTCAAGGAGCGGTTCGCGCGGCTGCGTGAGGCGATTCGGTTGATGCGTGAGCTGTGGGTGGGGGACCGAGTGGACTTCGACGGCGAGTACTACCACACCAGGGGAGCCTCCATCTACGACGTGCCCGAGGGTGGTGTTCCGGTGTACGTCGCCGCCGGCGGTCCCGCCGTGGCAAAGTACGCCGGGCGGGCCGGTGACGGCTTCATCTGCACGTCCGGCAAAGGCGAAGAGCTGTACAAGGACAAGCTGATGCCGGCGGTCGCGGAAGGCGCAGCGGCGGCAGACAGAAACCCCGACGACATCGACAAGATGATCGAGATCAAGATCTCCTACGACCCCGATCCCGCTCTCGCCCTAGAAAACACCCGATTCTGGGCGCCGCTGTCGTTGACGGCCGAACAGAAGCACAGCATCGACGACCCGATCGAGATGGAAAGAGCCGCAGACGAACTGCCGATCGAACAGGTGGCCAAACGCTGGATCGTGGCGTCGGATCCCGATGAAGCCGTCGAGAAGGTCGGCACATACGTGGATTACGGGCTCAACCACCTCGTCTTTCATGCCCCGGGCCACGACCAGCGGC
>JAFAWC010000515.1 GCA_019242135.1 Mycobacteriaceae bacterium
TCGTGGTCGTCGACATCGGGGGCGCCTACGAGCCGGGCTACCACTCGGATTGCACGCGGACCTACAGCCTCGGTGAGCCCGACCGGAAAATGGTACGCCAGTACACGATCCTGCAACGCGCCCAGCAGGCGGCCGTCGCGGCGGTGCGCCCGGGCGTGACCGCGGAGCAGGTGGACGCCGTCGCTCGCGGCGTGCTGGCGCAGGCCGGACTCGCCGATGCGTTTGTGCACCGCACCGGCCACGGCATCGGCCTGTCGGTGCACGAGGAGCCTTACATCGTCGCAGGCAACAGGCTGCCGCTTCGCCAGGGCATGGCGTTCAGCGTCGAACCGGGCATCTACTTTCCCGGGCGGTGGGGAGCCCGCATCGAAGACATCGTGGTCGTCACACCCTATGGCGCGGAGCCGGTCAACCACCGCCCGCACGAGCTGACGGTGGTGCCGCTGCCTTAACTAGCCCTGTCTAGCGGTCTTCGCGCGAGCGCTCAGCCGCGATCCAGCAGGTCCGACGAGCCCAGCACCCGCTCGACCTTGACCTCGATCACCACCCGCTTCGGGTTCTCTCGCGGTGTCCGGTACCGCTGCGCATAGCGCAGCTCGGCGTCACGCACCGCGTTGGATTCGCTGTTGACGCTGGCCCGCCCCTCCAACGATAACCACCGGGCCCCGTCGACCTGGCTGAGCACCGCGACACCGCCGCGCTCCGCATTGACTGCCTTCTGTGACCCGCCGGAGGTGATCACGCGCGCGATGTGGGTCTTGGGATCGAAGGTGAACCCGACCGCCACCACATGCGGCGAATTGTCGGCACGCAGCGTGGTCAGCATGGCGAGGTGGCGCTCGGTCAAGAAGGCCAGCGCCTCGGTGGTCAGCCGGGTGGTCGACGGGTTCGCCATCGGAAACCACGCTAGCGCAGGCGATAGTCTCCAGTGGTGGACGACACGGATGGGCGGGTCGTCGTGATCTTCGGTGGCCGCAGCGAAATCGGCACCGAGCTCGCGGGCCGGCTCGCGCCCGGGGCAACGGTGGTGCTGGCCGCCCGAGATCCCCACCGCCTCGACGAACACGTCGAGGCGGTTCGGGCCGCAGGGGCCGCGTCTGTGCACACCGCGTCCTTCGATGCTGACGACATCGCGGCCCACGGTCGGTTGGTGGATTCGCTCGTGGGTGAACACGGCCCGATCACCACGGCGGTCCTGGCGTTCGGGATTCTCGGCGATCAAAGCCGCGCCGAAACCGACGCCGCGCACGCGGTCCAGATTGTGCACACCGACTACGTCGCCCACGTCAGCCTCCTGACGCATCTGGCGTGCGCCATGCGCACGGCGGGCCGCGGCAGCCTGGTGGTGTTTTCCTCGGTGGCGGGCGTGCGGGTGCGTCGCGCCAACTACGTGTACGGCTCGGCCAAAGCCGGTCTGGACGGGTTCGCCAGCGGGCTCGCCGACGCGTTGCACGGCTCCGGGGTACGGCTGCTGCTGGTACGGCCGGGCTTTGTCATCGGCCGGATGACGACGGGCATGAGCCCCGCCCCGTTTTCCAGCACGCCGCAGCAGGTCGCCGCTGCGACGGCCCGCGCGCTGGCCAGGGGTCGCCGGTCGGTGTGGGTGCCGTGGCTGCTGCGCCCGGTGTTCTTTGGCATGCGGCTGCTGCCGCAGTTCATCTGGCGAAGGATGCCCCGGTGATCGTCGTCGTGGGCATCGGCGCCGACGGGATCGCGGGCCTGTCGGGGGAGGCGCGCTCGGAGTTGGCCCGCGCCGACACGATCTACGGCTCGCGCCGGCAGCTGGACCTGCTCGACGACTCCGTGCCGGCGCAGCGGCGCGTGTGGCCGTCGCCGATGCTGCCCGAGCTGCGTTCACTGCCGGCCGGTGTCCACGTGCTGGCCAGCGGTGACCCGCTGCTTCACGGCCTGGGCGGGACCCTGATCCGGCTGTTCGGCGTGCAGAACGTGCGGGTGCTGCCGCATGTGTCGAGCGTGACGCTGGCGTGCGCGCGGCTGGGCTGGAACGTGCAGGACACCGAGGTGATCAGCCTCCTGACGGCCGAGCCGCACACCGCGGTGCGCCGGGGCGGGCTGGCGGTCGTGCTGTCGCGCGACGCCTCGACCCCGGCGACACTCGCACGGCTGCTGACCGAGACCGGCCGCGGCGACTCGCGGCTCGTTGTTCTCGAGCAGCTCGGCGGACCGGCCGAACGTCGTCGCGACGCGACAGCGCGCGAGTGGGCGGCCGAACCGCCCGGTGATGTCGACGACCTGAACGTGGTCGCGGTGCGCTATCTGCCCGACGACCGCGGCGGCTTGGCGCCCGACGATGCGTTCGAGCACGACGGGCAGATCACCAAGCAGGGTGTGCGCGCGGTGACGCTGGCCGTGTTGTCGCCGCGGCCGGGCGAACTGCTGTGGGACGTCGGCGCCGGCTCGGGCAGCATCGCGGTGGAGTGGGCCCGCAGCGCATCCGGCTGTGCGGCGATCGCGTTCGAGCGTGACGAACGGCGCCGGGACCGCATCCGGGGCAACGTCGTCGCGTTCGGGGTGCCCGTCGAAGTGCGTGGCGCGGCGCCGGACAGCTTCGAGGGCGCCGCAGACCCGTCGGTGATCTTCGTCGGAGGGGGCGCCACCCATCCGGGACTGATTCAGACCTGCGTGGACCGGCTGCCCGTCAACGGCCGGCTGGTGGCCAACGCCGTCTCGGTTGAATCCGAAGCTGTTCTTGCGCAGTGGTATGCGGCTCTGGGTGGTGAGTTGCGGCGGTATCAGCACTACGCGGGTGGGCCGCTGGGCAAGTTCACCGGATGGCGCCCCGCGCTGCCTGTCACTCAGTGGGCGGTGACGAAGAGGTGACGGTTTACTTCATCGGCGCGGGACCGGGCGCTGCGGATCTGATCACCGTGCGGGGCCAGCGGTTGTTGCGGCGGTGCCCGGTGTGCCTCTATGCCGGCTCGATCATGCCCGACGATTTGCTCGAACTGTGCCCCGACGACGCTCGCGTGATCGACACCGGGCGACTGACGCTCGACGAGATCGTCGCCGAACTCGCGGCCGCTGATGCCGCCGGTCACGATGTCGCCCGGCTGCACTCGGGTGACCCGTCGTTGTACAGCGCGCTGGCCGAACAGTGTCGCCGTCTCGACGCCAGGGGCATCGGCTACGAAATCGTGCCCGGCGTGCCGGCTTTCGCGGC
>JAFAWC010000518.1 GCA_019242135.1 Mycobacteriaceae bacterium
TGGGGTGACGGCGGCCCGTTACCGTTAGGCGTTGATCGCCGTGTGCTCGCCGTCGTGGCTGATTTCGATGCGGCGGGGCTTGGCCCGTTCCGCGATGGGGATCGTCAGTCGCAGGACCCCGTCGTGGTAGTTGGCCTCGATCTTGTCGATGTCGAGGTTTTCCCCGAGGAACAGTTGACGGCTGAACACCCCGCGCGGCCGCTCGGCGGTCACCATTTCGCGGCTTTGATCGACGTCGGGGCGTTGGGCGCGCACGGTCAGTACGTTGCGCTCGACGTCTAGGCCGAGTGAATCCGTCTTTATCCCGGGTAGATCGAATTCGACGATGAACTGCTCGCCGTCGCGCCAGGCGTCCATCGGCATGACGGCGGGTCGGGCCGCGGTGCCCAGTACCTGCTGGGTGAGGCGGTCGAGTTCCCGGAACGGATCTGTACGCATCAACACCATGTTTCACCTCCCGATCAGGGCAGACGATCTATGTCTGCGGACATAGCGTTGTGATACCACTGCATGTATACTTTCGCAAGTAGTTGTGGAAGAAATTTTGGGAACGGAGGAGCCGTTGACCGACGACTCGGCATCCCGATCGGCGCGCGGCGTGTATGGCATCGCGGTGACCTCTGAGCTGTCCGGTGTCGGGCCGCAAACGCTGCGGCTCTACGAGCGCCGCGGGTTGCTCACCCCGTCACGCACCGACGGGGGCACCCGCCGCTATAGCGACGATGACCTCGGGCGGCTGGCGCGCATCACCGAACTGGTCGAGCAAGGCGTGAACCTGGCCGGCATCGCCCAAATCCTGGACCTGGAAACCAGAAACAACCAGCTGCAATCGGACTACATCGCACTGGAGCTGCGCAACGCCAAACTCAAGACCAATCACAAACCGGCGCCAGCCCGCCGGAGCGCAGCGCCTAAGCAAGGACGGGATTCTGGTGACGGCAGAGGCCGACGAAGCCCCTGATTTCAAGAGGATAGACGTCTCAGCGCTTCGACAGGAGCACGCATTCGCAGACCTCACTGGCGCTTAACTTGCCGGGCGGGCGTTGCGGGCGTGGGCGAGTCGGTAGGAGGTGCAGCCGGTTTCCCATAGGTACCAATGCATTTCGTGGCCCTACGGCAGGCTGAGCCAGCGTTGCAACAAGGGTGCAATGGCTGCTGTCGGCTTCGGGGAGTTATTCAAAAATGACCTCTGACCTGTGGGGTGAGTGACGGGACTCGAACCCGCGACTTCCAGGACCACAACCTGGTGCTCTACCAGCTGAACTACACTCACCATCGCCGCCGGCTCGGTGATCGGCGGCGTTCGCGATATTAGCCGCTTGTGGCCTCCGGCGACGAATCCGTTTCGGCGGGCACGGCGGCCTGCGGGTCGAGCTCGACGGCGATCGCCGCAATCTCGCTGGTCGAGGGTCCGGGCGGCGGGATGAACGCGGCCCGACGATAGAAGCGCAGTTCGCGGATGGACTCGTGAATGTCTGCCAGCGCCCGGTGGGCGAGGCCCTTGCCCGGCTGTCCGTAGTAGATGCGCGGATACCAGCGACGGCACAGCTCCTTGATCGAGCTGACGTCGATCATCCGGTAGTGCAGGTAGTCGTCCAGCGCAGGCATGTCGCGGGCGATGAAGCCGCGGTCGGTCGCGATCGAATTGCCTGCCAGCGGTGCGGTTTTCGCTTGTGGCACATGAGCCTTGACGTAGTCGAGCACCATCGCTTCGGCCGCGGCGATATCGACCGTCGACGACCGGACCTCCTCGATGAGGCCTGAGCGAGTGTGCATCTCGGCGACGACCTCGATCATGCCCGACAACGCGTCCTCGTCGGCACGGATCACCACGTCGACGCCCTCGCCCAGCACGTTCAGCTCGCCGTCGGTGACCAGCGCGGCGATCTCGATGAGCCGGTCCTTGCCCAGGTCGAGTCCGGTCATCTCGCAGTCGATCCACACCACTTCGTCACGCACAGCGCTCAACAGTAGGCGTTTGACCGCCCCGAGTCGGACACCGGGAGCCGTGTTGGCCGGCAATGGCCGGCGCCGACAGTGCGAGATCGCGACGCTATCCGCCGCCGAGCTTCTTGTAGAAGGCGCCGACGACCGGCGCCACGACCGCGCGCGGCGCGTAACCGCTGGCCACCGACATCGCTTTGGAGGTGACTCCCGGCACGACGCGCATCTTGTTGCGCTGCAGTCCG
>JAFAWC010000348.1 GCA_019242135.1 Mycobacteriaceae bacterium
CGGCCGAGACTCGACGATCGCGGTGCGTAAACTGAACGCCTCCAACCCGATTGCCACCACCAGTATCCCGATCGCCACCACCGGCGAGGCCAATGGGCGGGGATGAGAGATCTTGTGATAACCCTCGTAGAGCGCGAACACCGAGCCGAGGCTGAACAACACCAATGCGACCACGAACGCGTAGAAGTAGCGGTTGCGGCCGTAGCCGAACGGATGCAGCCGATCCGATTCCTTGCGTGCCCGGCGCTGGCCCAGCAGCAGCAGGCCCTGATTGGAGGTGTCGGCCACCGAGTGCACGGCCTCCGCCAGCATCGACGAACTGCCGGTGATGAGGTATCCCACGAACTTGGCCGCGGCTATCCCGGCATTGGCCGCCAGTGCCGCCAGGACCGCCCTGGTGCTGCCCCCGCTCGACACGTCACGCCCCTCTGTACGAAGACGTCTCAGATGCCCGTGCTGACCCGGAACAACTGTGCGGGCTCGTCGGCGACGAGCCGGATCGGGCCGTCGTCGGCGGGCACCCACGCCGCCTGGCCGCGCTCCAGCGTCAGCGACGACGACTTCGCGTGCAGCAGCACCGCGCCGTTCGTGCACAGCACGACCTGCGGGCCGTCGTGGCGCACGACTGCATCGATCTCGTGGCCGAGGTTTTGCCCGTCGATGCGCAACAGCGAGACGGCGAACTCATCGGCGGGGACGCCGTAGATCAGTTCCGGCCCGTCGCTGTGCATCTCGGGCCGAAGTGCCGCCTCGGAGACGGGGTTGAAGTCTAGGATCCTGAGCAGCTCTGGTACATCCACGTGTTTTGGTGTCAGGCCGCCCCGTAACACGTTGTCCGAGTTGGCCATCACCTCGACGGCCACACCACGCAGGTAGGTGTGCAGGTTGCCGGCGGGCAAGAAGAGGGCTTCCCCCGGCATCAGCTGCATGCGGTTGAGCAGCAGCGCCGCCAGCACACCGGCATCGCCTGGATACCGCTCACCCAATTCCAGCACATCCTTGGCTTCGTCGACGAAATCGGTGTCGCCAGAGCGGACATAGTTGATTGCCCCGTCGAGCACGGCGGGCACCAGCGCGTCGAGGTCGGGCTGGGGCGCCGTGATCCATGTGGTGAACAGCGCCCGCAGCCCGTCGGCCGGCTGCCCGTTCAACAACTCGACGAACGGGTCGAGATCCGACACCGCCAGCGCCTTCATCAGCGCCATGGTCCGCGACACGTCGCGGAAACCGGCCAGGGCCTCGAACGGCTCCAGCGCGATCACCAGTTCCGGCTTGTGGCTGCGGTCGCGATAGTTTCGGGTGGGCGACGAGATCGGGATGCCGCGCCGCTCCTCGCGCTCGTACCCTTCCGCCGCCTGCTTCGCGCTCGGGTGCGCTTGCAGTGACAGCGGCTCGTCGGCGGCCAGCACCTTGACCAGAAACGGCAGGCAGTCGCCGAAGCGTTCCACGACCGCGGCGCCGAGCTGGCCCTCCGGGTCCCCGTTCAGCGTCTCGAGCAGCGAGCGATCCCCCGCCTCGGTCTGCAGCCAAGCCGGGTCACCGGGGTGCGCGCCGAACCACAACTCGGCCTCGGGATGGGGTGTGGGCGTGGGCCTTCCGGTGAATTCGGCGATTGCTGTGCGTGACCCCCACGCGTAGGTGCGCACCGCGCCCCGTAACAAATGCACGTCCCTAACCCCGAATCAGTCGCAGATACACGGCGGTCATTTCCAAGCGCACCGCCAGCACGGCGAGTTGCGCATCGGCACTGCCGATCCCGATCCCTACGGCATCGGGGATGTCTTCGGCACCAACCAGATCGACGTCGTCGAGCCCTGCGGTGCGCGCCGCAACCACCGGCCGTTCGTCGTTGAGCGTCAATGCCAGCACGCGCAGTCGGTCCGGCGACGGTCCGTCGATCTGTTCGTCATGAAACAGCGAGCCGATTGAGTCCGTGACAGCACCGGTAATACCCGCTTGCAGCGCGCTGACCACATCGGCCAGGCCCGCGGCCGCGGCGACCGTGCCCGCCACCCGCAACAGCGTGGAGCTGCCGTGCTGCGCAAGCGCCAACACCGCGGCCGAATCGGCGGCCAGCACCACCCGGCGCCCATCCATCCTGCCCGCCAGCGCCTTCGCCGGGTTCGTGAAGATCTCCCGGCCTGCGCTGCTGCGCAGCACCTCCGCGTCGACCTCGTCGGCCAGCGCCGCGACGTCGGCCCGCACCGAGTCGTCGACCATTGACAGCGCAGCCAACCCGGCCGCCAGATACCTGCTCAGCCCGAACGCATCGTTGAGCGGCAACCGCGGCTCCAGCACCGCGGCGCGCCCCGCCGCCGCATCGCGCAGCGGTCCCTCGAACGGTGCCGCGACCACCACCCTCGCCCCTCGGCGTGCGGCCATCGACGCCGTCGCGGCAAGCACGGGATCCCCCGGGTCGTCACCGGCCACCACAACCACATCCAGCGGACCGATCCACGGCGGCGTTGCAGCGGCGACCATGATCGGCGCGCTCCCGATCGGGCTGAGAAGCGCTGCCAGCATGCGGCCCGCAGTCGCGGCACTGCCTCGGCCGGCCACCCAGATCACCGTGCGCGGCAGCGGTCCGGCCAGCGACTCGAGCGCCCCTTCCGCGACCGATGACGCGACAGCGCGCACATGCGCGCCGGCGGTCGACGCCGCGCGAAGCAACCCGTCGCGGTCGGCGGTGATCAGACCGTCTGAGTCGTCGAGGTCGATCACCGACCGGGTGGCATTCACCTGGCAGCGCCTGTGTGAGAAGCGATTACGCCAGCGATCGTCTCGACGATCTTGTCGACGGTTTCCTTCGTGCGCGCCTCCGTATTCAATCGCAGCAGCGGTTCGGTGTTCGACATCCGGATGTTGAACCACGTGTCCTCGCCGAGGTCCACGGTCACGCCGTCGAGGTGGTCGATCGAAACGATCTGCTTGCCAAAGGACTTGAGCACCGCGTCGACGCATACGCGAGGGTCTGCGACGGTGAAGTTGATCTCCCCGGAGAACTCGTAGCGCTGATAATCTGCCATCAACTCCGACAGCGGGCGGTCGTGTTCGCCCAGCGCAGCCAGCACGTGCAGCGCAGCCAGCATGCCGGAGTCGGCACCCCAGAAGTCGCGGAAGTAATAGTGCGCCGAATGCTCGCCGCCGAAGATCGCGCCGGTATTGGCCATCAACGCCTTGATGTAGGAATGCCCGACACGCGACCGCAACGCAGTGCCACCGCGTTCGGTCACCAGCTCGGGCACCGCG
The DNA here is from genome assembly GCA_019242135.1 of Mycobacteriaceae bacterium. Lineage (GTDB taxonomy): Bacteria > Actinomycetota > Actinomycetes > Mycobacteriales > Mycobacteriaceae > Mycobacterium. The sequence continues at coordinate 3,250 of JAFAWC010000348.1, forward strand.
CGGGAGGTGACCAGATTGTGGATCACCGTTGCGCCGATCTCGCGCTGCAGCTCGCGTGCCGCCACCAGCGCGGTCACGGCAGACGGAGACACCGGCTCGCCCCGTTCGTCAACAAAAAAGCAGCGGTCGGCGTCACCGTCGAAGGCCAGCCCGATGTCGGCGCGTGTCGCGCGGACGCGCTTCTGCACGTCGACGAGGTTCGCCGGGTCCAGCGGGTTGGCTTCGTGATTGGGAAAACTACCATCGAGCTCGAAGTACAACGGCTCGATGGTGATCGACGGGATCGGACCCAGCACCGCAGGCGTGGTGTGGCCGGCCATCCCGTTGCCCGCGTCGACAACCATCCGCAGCGGCCGCAAGCCGGTGAGGTTGACCAGCGAGCGCAAGAACTCGCCGTAGTCGGCCAGCACATCGCGGTCGGTGACCTCGCCTGGCGCGCCGTCGAAGCGCGGCACACCCGCGATAACGGCGTCGGTGATCATCGGGAGACCGGTGTCCCGGCCGACCGGTTTCGCGCCGGCCCGGCACAGCTTGATGCCGTTGTAGGTGGCCGGGTTGTGGCTGGCGGTGAACATTGCGCCGGGGCAGTCGAGGAATCCGGACGCGAAGTAGAGCTGATCGGTGGAGGCCAACCCGATGCGCACGACGTCGAACCCCTGGCTTCGCACTCCTTCGGCGAATGCCGCCGCAAGCGCAGGCGAGCTTTCGCGCATATCGTGTCCGACCGCAACAGTCCGGGCCTGGTCGTCCTCCTCACGAAGGAGCCGGGTGAACGCCGCCCCCACGTCGG
>JAFAWC010000407.1 GCA_019242135.1 Mycobacteriaceae bacterium
ATCTCGATCTGCGCCGCGACGGCCCGGGCGGCGCAATTCGGTTGCGCTCCAAGGTGAATGCCGCTGCGCGTGAGGTTTTGTCGCGCCACGACTTCGTCGAGATCGAGACGCCGACGATGACGCGCTCCACTCCGGAAGGTGCGCGCGATTTCGTCGTGCCGGCGCGTCTGCAGCCCGGGACGTTCTACGCGCTGCCGCAAAGCCCGCAACTGTTCAAGCAGCTGCTGATGGTCGCCGGCATGGAGCGGTACTACCAAATCGCTCGCTGCTACCGCGACGAGGACTTCCGCGCCGACCGCCAACCGGAATTCACGCAACTCGACATGGAGATGAGCTTCGTCGACACCGAAGACGTCATCGCGATCTCCGAGGAGATCCTCGCGGGGCTGTGGGCGCTGGTGGGCTACGAGTTGCCCCGGCCACTGCCTCGGATCAGCTATGCCGACGCGATGCGCCGATTCGGCTCCGACAAGCCCGACATGCGGTTCGGGCTGGAACTCGTGGAGTGCACAGAGTATTTCTGCGACACGCCGTTCCGGGTTTTCCAGGCACCGTACGTGGGTGCGGTCGTGATGCCCGGCGGTGCGTCACAGCCGCGGCGGACCCTTGACGGCTGGCAGGACTGGGCCAAGCAGCGGGGCCACCGCGGACTGGCCTACGTGCTCGTCGATGAGGACGGCACGCTGAGCGGGCCGGTCGCCAAGAACCTTTCGGACACCGAACGGGCGGGGCTGGCCGCGCATGTCGGGGCGTCACCGGGTGACTGCGTGTTTTTCTCGGCCGGACCACCCAGGTCGTCGCGGGCGCTGCTGGGCGCGGCACGCATCGAGATCGCCCGCCGTCTCAACATGATTGATCTCGACGCGTGGGCGTTCGTGTGGGTGGTGGATCCACCGCTGTTCGAGCCCGCGGACGAGGCCGCCGCGCACGGCGACGTGGCGGTGGGCTCGGGCGCCTGGACGGCGGTGCATCATGCGTTCACGGCGCCGAAGGCGGATGACGTGGACGCCATCGACGAGGACCCGGGAATCGTGCTGGCAGACGCCTACGACATCGTGTGCAACGGGCACGAGATCGGTGGCGGCTCGATCCGTATCCATCGCCGAGACATTCAGGAGCGGGTGTTCGCGGTGATGGGCATCGACAAGGCCGAGGCGGAGGAGAAGTTCGGATTCCTGTTGAACGCGTTCTCGTTTGGTGCACCTCCGCACGGCGGTATCGCGTTCGGTTGGGACCGCATCACCGCGCTACTGGCGAAAATGGATTCGATCCGCGAGGTGATCGCGTTCCCGAAGACGGGCGGTGGCGTCGACCCGCTGACCGATGCGCCCGCACCGATCACCGATGCGCAGCTCAAAGAGGTGGGCATCGCCGTCATCGCCAGAAAGGACGACAAAAAATGAATGACCGACCCGATCAGGTTGAGCTGAAAGGCTTCAACGCGAAGATCGTCGCGGAGTTCAGGGCCAACGCCGGCAAGGTCGGAGGACCTTTCGACGGTGCGGACCTGCTGCTGCTGACGACGACCGGCGCCAAGTCCGGTCAGCCACGGGTCAGTCCGCTGGCCCATCAACGCCTGGACGGCAAGACGATCATCATCGGGTCATACCGTGGCGCCGACGTCGACCCGGCGTGGGTGCACAATCTCCGGGCCAACCCGGCGGCTCGCATCGAGGTCGGCACCGATTCCTATGCCGTCGTCGCCCGTGAATTGCCGCCCGACGAGCGTGCGGCGGCGTGGGAAAAGATCGTCGCCGTCGCACCGGGATTCGCCGAATACCAGGCGAATACGACTCGGATCATCCCGCTCTTCGAGCTGACCCCGGTGTGAGGGCGGCGATCGTTAGGGCGGCGATGAGCTCGGCGAAACGGTATTCCACGTGGTGTGCACTCGCACTTTCCCGCGCGGAATACCGTTTCGCGGTAGTTAGGGGAGGTAGCCATGGGCGATGAAGATGTGCGGGCCGCCCTGCAGCGTCACTGGACGGCCTCCGACGCCAACGACTATGCCGCGGAGCATCAGATCTACCGCGCTGATGCCGTGCTCGAGTATCCGCAATCGGGGGAGCGTATCCGCAGTCGAGCCAACATCCAGGCGGCACGCGCCGCGCAGCCGAGCACGAAACGCTTCACCGTGCGACGCATGCTCGGTGGCGGCGATCTTTGGGTCTCCGAACTCGTCCTGACGTATGACGGGCAACCGTTCTACGTGGTCAGCGTGATGGAATTCGAGGGTGGGCAGGTGGTCCGTGAGACGCAGTACTTCAGCGAGCCGTTCGAGCCGGGACCGTCTCGGGCCCAATGGGTCGAGCGAATGGATTGAGAGCTCAGCACTCCCGTCGTCACGAGGAGGTGACCACCGTCATGGCGTCCGATTACACGACCCTGCCGCCCGACCTTCCCGCGCCGAGCGATGACGGTCGCGCCGCCCATCTGCCGGGGCGAAGGATGCCCGGACTGGTGTTAAACACCAGCAGCGGGCAGCGTGCTGATCTCACCGGTCTGCCAGCCGGGCGAACCGTGATTTACGTCTACCCACTGACTGGCCGACCAGGCGTTGACCTGCCCGAGGGTTGGGATGCAATTCCCGGCGCACGCGGGTGTTCCACCGAGGCATGCAACTTCCGAGACCACCACGAGGAGTTGCGTCGGCTAGGAGCAGCGGCCATCTACGGACTATCCAGCCAAAGCCCGGAGTACCAAGCCGAAGTGGTAGAACGTCTTCACTTGCCGTTTCAGATGCTGTCCGATCCCGACTTCACGCTGGCCGAAGCCCTGGATCTACCAACTTTTGAAGCAACTGGCCACCCGATGTTGTATTCACGCCTGACGCTCATCGTGCGAGATGGCTACGTCGAGCACGTGTTCTACCCGATATTTCCCCCGAACACGCACGCGCAGCAGGTGTGTGCGTGGCTTGACGCGAACCCGCTATAAGCGACCGGGACGCGCGTTTGCGCGTCGATTGTGTGCGCGAGCTAGGTGGTCGTCGAAAGCCCTGCCGGCACCCGAAATCCTCGACACTGACCTAGAGATGTGATAAGTCCATCGTCATGGCGACACCATGGCCGCCTGCACCGGCACGGCGCGCCGCCAAGGGCTGGATCGTCGCCGGTGTCGCGGCCGCCGTCGTGGTCGTGGTCGTCGCCGCCGGCGTGGCGGCATACCTGTTTGTGTTCCACAGAGCGTCCTCACGACAGACCGCGCCGCCCCAGTCATCGTCCTCACAACAGATCACGCTGCCATTCACCGGGCTCGGATGGCCGAGGGGTGTGGCGGTGGACAGCGCGGGTGCCGTCTACATCACCGACTCTATGCATTACCGGGTGCTGAAACTGGCGGCCGGGGCCACCGCCCAGACCGAGCTGCCGTTCGCCGGCCTCGAGGTCCCCGCGAGCGTCGCGGTGGACAGCGCGGGTGCCGTCTACGTCACCGAGTCGACGAACCCCCGGGTGTTCAAGCTGGCGGCGGGGGCCACCACCCCGACCGTGCTGCCCTTCACCGGCCGCGCCGACCTCTACGGTGTGGCGGTCGACAGCGCCGGCAACGTCTACATCGCCGACGGCGAAGGCAACCGGGTGTTGAAGCTGTCGGCGGGGGCGAGCGCCCCGACCGAGCTGCCGTTCACCGGCCTCACCCACCCGAGCGGTGTGGCCGTGGACAGCGCCGGCAACGTTTACGTCACCACTACAGTCGTTCAAGTTATGGGCGAGGGGGACGTCGGCAACAATCGGGTGTTAACGCTGTCGGCGGGGGCGAGCGCCACGAGCGAACTGCCCTTCACCGGCCTCAAGAACCCCGAGAGTGTGGCGGTAGACAGCAAAGGCACGATCTACGTGACCGATAGCGGCAACAACCGGGTGCTGAAGCTGTCGCCGCGGGCGAGCTCCCCGACCGAGCTGCCCTTCACCGGCCTCAAAGACCCTGAGGGTGTGGCGGTGGACAGCGCCGGTGACGTCTACGTGACCGATGGCAACAACAACCGGGTGCTCAAACTGGCAGCGAGTTAACGACATCCGTGTGGGTGTCGACCCGACGAGTGGTAGCCAGGCACGCTATTTCGCGTTAGAGCCGCTCGATGATCGTCGCATTAGCCATGCCACCGCCCTCGCACATCGTTTGCAGGCCATAGCGGCCGCCGCGCTGTTCGAGCGCGTTGACGAGGGTGGTCATGATGCGGGCACCGCTAGCTCCCAGCGGGTGGCCTATGGCGATGGCACCACCGTTGACGTTCGTCCGGTCCAGGATGCCGGTCTGCTCCCTATCCAAGTCCTTCGCCCACGCTAGAACCACCGGCGCGAACGCCTCGTTCACCTCGAAAAGGTCGATGTCGGCCAGCGTCAGGCCGGCGCGCGCCAACACCTTTTCGGTTGCGAGGATGACTCCGGTCAGCATGTACAGCGGGTC
>JAFAWC010000032.1 GCA_019242135.1 Mycobacteriaceae bacterium
GCAACACGACGTGCAGGCGTGAGGCGATGTCGCGCTCGGCACCGATCGTGCCCAGCCCGCCGATGAGCCGCTGCACGGCCCACAACAGCACCTTCATCTCCAGCTCGGCGCGGGCACCGACCTCCGACAGGTCGCCGGTCACCCGCGGCGCTGCGAACGGGAACAGCAGCGTCGGGGTCTGCGCGTCTTTGACATGAATCGATTGCGGCCCAAGGCTTTCCATCTGTTCACTGCCGATCCAATCGACAAGGGCGTCGATGTCGGAGTAGGACGCCATGTTGGCGGGCAGTACCCAAAGCGTCGCGCCGAACCGCGCGTGGTCGCGGTACAGCGCACGGTAGAACCCCAGCCGCTCGTCGTCGAGTCTCGACGTCGTCGCGATCACCGTCGCGCCGCCGTAAAGCAGCTGCGCCACCACCGACGCCGCGATCGAGCCCTTCGAGGCACCCGTCACCACGGCGACGTCATCGCTGTAGCGGCCCTTGCCGGGGTTTTCCGCACCGGCGGCGGCGCGCCCGAACAGCGACGCGTGCATATTGCGCCCAGCGGCCAGCGCCTTACCCTGCCACCAGGAGGCCTGCGTGCCGACGACATGCCCGGCGCCCTCGAAGCGCTCGGCCACCGTCGGCCATTCGGCGTTGACCTCGTCGTCGTCCATCAGCCAGATCTTGACCAGATCCTCGCGGGCGCTGGCCCAGCGGTCGTCAAACACGACCGCCTTGCGACCGTCAAACACCGGCGCGACGAGCCGCGGCCAATCCGAGCCGAGCTCGGCGGTGACCAGATCGATCAGCTCGGCGTCCGCGGCCCCCGGCGGCGTGGTGACTGGATCGTCCAGGCCGAGCTGGTTGAGCACCAGCCGGGCCGCGTTGGCCAGCACGCCGGTGCGGCCGGTGATCTGGTCGGTGAACTCGGCGAGCGCGGCCGCATCGACGGTGGCGCCGCCGTTGCCGGCCGCCGACGGCAGCGCGACGGCGATACCGCGGCGGGCGGCCACCGCGCTCACCGCCGCGTCGATCGCCTTATCGACCGACGCGGTGTCGGTCAGTGCGCCGTCGTGCAGGTCGCCGAGCCCGCCGCCGCGCACGCTGCTGCCTTCGCGGGTGCCCAGGGCGACCTCGACCGTGGCGTGCTTGGCCCAACCGTCGCCGAGCTCCCAGGTCTTGCGGACCCGTTCGGCGATGTAGCCCGGCCGTTTGCCCGACGGGCCCAGCACCGAGCGCAACTGATCGTTGATCGCGTCGGAGAGCACCGGGCCGAACGGCTTGTAGGTGCGCGCCAGCTTGCTCACCTGAGATCGCAGACTCGACAGATCCGCCTCGGCTGCGCCGTCGATGGCGCCGAGGTTCAGCTCCGAGCCCAGGTCGACCAGCAGCTGGTTGCGCCGCGATGACGCGCCGTCGGTGATCGACTCGATCGAGTCCAGCTGCTCGATCTGGTCGATGCGCATCTTCGCCGATAAGGCGATGAGGGCTAGCGTCGCGTCGGCAGCGTCGAACCCGATGTCGTCGGGGCGAGGGGCGCCGCTCGGGGCGGTGGGCGCCGCCGCGGGCGCCGCGGCAGCCGCGTCGGGGGCGAATTGGGGCGCGGGCGCCTGCTCCTCGACCTCGGGCTCGGGCTCCGGGTCGGTGTCCGCCGCGAACAGCACCGGGGCGTCGCGCTCGGAGTTGAGCACCTCGACTGTGCTGTGTGCGTACTCGGGCAGTTTCAGGGTGTTTTGGGCCAGCCCGGTGACCGTCGGTGCCGACTTGACACCGATCTCGACGAACCGCTCCACGCCGAGTCCGCCCGCGGCCTGCTCGGTGAACAGCAGGTCCTGCGTTTCGATCCAGCGGACAGGGCTGGCGAACTGCCAGGCGAGCAGCTCGATGACGACCTTGCGGCACAGCTCGCGTGGCCGCTCGTTTCGCCAGGTGTCGTAGTCAGCGAGGACCTCGTCGAGCGGCTCGGCCGGTACCAGATCGCGGATCTCCTGGATGAAGTCACGGTCGAGCGAGAACGGCCTGGGCACCAGGTTAGGGATGTAGCGGCCGATGATCAGCTCGGGGTCCTTGTCGCGGGGCATGACCCGCTCCAGGGACCGCCGGAACTCGGGTACGCCGACACGCAGCACCGACGAGTGGAACGGCACGTCGATGCCGGGCACGAGAATGAACGACCGCTTCCCTCCGGTGACCTCGCGACGGCGCTCAACCTCGGCCTCCAGCGCCTCAAGACCGCGCACCGTGCCGGCGATCGCGTACTGCGATCCGCGCAGGTTGTAGTTGACGATCTGAAGAAACTCGCCGGCGTCGGCCGCGATGTCGTCGATGAAGCCCGGGACGTCTTTGTCGGCCAGGTCGATCTGCGAGGGCCGAATCGCGGCCAGCCGATAGTTTGATCGGCCCCGCTCGTCGCGAGGCACGATGTCGTGCATCTTGGAGCCGCGGTGGAACACCACCTCCAGCAGCGCCTCGAGTTCGTAGACACCGCTGACGCATGCCAGTGCGGTGTATTCACCGACAGAGTGGCCGCAGGCGATCGCGCCCTCGACGAAGGCACCCGATTCGCGCATCTCGGCGACCTGCGCTGCCGCCACCGTGGCCATCGCCACCTGTGTGAACTGCGTCAGGTACAGCACTCCCTCGGGATGTTGGTAGTGCACGCCCGCTGCAATCAGGCTGGTCGGGTTGTCACGCACGACATGAAGCACGGAGAAGCCCAGCGTCTCGCGGGTGAAGTTGTCGGCGGAATCCCACACCTTGCGGGCGGCCTTGCTTCGCGCGCGGACCTCCATACCCATGCCCTTGTGCTGGATGCCCTGGCCGGGGAACGCGTACACCGTCTTGGGCGCCACGAGCCGCGCGGTCGCCGACATCACCAGTTCGGTGTCCGAACCGCTTCTTCGTGTCCCTTCGCTGCCGCCTCTGCGGACCCGGGCGGCAATCTCCAGAACCTCTGCGCCCTGGTCGATTCCGACCCTGTCGACACGGATGTCGATATCGGCGCCCGGCTCGACCATGCCGAGGAACCTCGCCGTCCAACCGATCAGCCGGGCGGGCGGCCTCGCCTGACCGTCGGTAGCCGCCGCGACGTGCTGTGCAGCGGCCGACAGCCACATGCCATGCACGATGGGCGATTCCAGTCCGGCGAGCAGCGCGGCGGCGCGGTCGGTGTGGATGGGGTTGTGATCACCGGAGACGACGGCGAACGGGCGCATGTCGGTGGGCGCGGTGATCGTGACATCGCGACGGCGCCGACGCGGGGTGTCGGTGACGTTGTCCGACACCGCGCCGCCCGCGCGCGCCGGGTCGGTGAGCTCGGCCGCGCCGGTGCGCCCGCGGATCG
>JAFAWC010000044.1 GCA_019242135.1 Mycobacteriaceae bacterium
CGGTCGTGCTTGTGGCTGCCGCCGTAGCTGCTGACCTCTTGTTCGCTCGGCGCGCCGATCCGGACACCGGTGATGGAGATGTAATCCGGTCCGGTGTGGGGTGTCGCGCTCGTGGAGTCGGCCCACGCAACGCCGGTGCTCAAGAACAGGGTCGCGCCGACAGCGCCCGCTGCCAGCGTTGCTGCGGTCATCAGCTGCCGTGCCCGTGAAGTGAATGTCTTCTTCATGTCCGTGCCTCCTTCTGCGTTCTGCCCGCACAAACGGAGGCCCCGGACGCTCTAATTCGGGGGTGGCAGCATGTGGATCAAGGGTGGCAGGATTCCGTTGGTCATGGTGACTACTGCCACCGAAAAGCGAGCGACCCGCCGCGACCGATGCCGCGGCGGGTCGTCAGCCCGATGAGCGCTCGCGCGAAGAGCAAACCCCTCCGATGAGCGCTCGCGCGAAGAGCAAACCCCGCTGGTCAGCCCGCCATGAACTCGTCGTATGCCGACGCCAGATCCGCCGGCAGCACACTGACGTTGCACTGCCGTTGTGCGTCCCCGATGGGCGACAGGATGCCGCGCAGGTCGTTGTACTCCTGCGGGTGGGCGGTGAAGTAGCCACGCAAATTGGCCTCGGCCGCTGGCCGCGGCTCGTTGAAAGCCGCCGTCACCACCTGATTGGCCCCCGGGTGGCTGTCGAGGTACTGGCGAGCCGAACCCGTCACCGAACTGACGGTGTTGGCCAGTCCGCTGGCACTGCAGTCGGGCGCCGCGGCCGCCGTCGGCGCGCCGATCGCGCCAACCGACGCCAACGCGATTCCCCCGAGCACGGTGCCCGCGAACAGGCGCCGGCGCGCGCTCATACCACTGAATGTGATCATCACTTGTTTCCTTTTTCTTGGCCGATGGCCCCGGCATCTTCTTTGCCGGTACCCGACATCTTCTTGCCGGTGCCCCAGGTTTCCGGCACCCGGCGGGTTGCGATGTTCGCAAAGACCCCCGCAAACCAACCTAGCCCACGACGCAACGGCCGAATTCTGCGCAACGCGCCGAACCGGCGCACACACCACGGTGTTACGTCGGATTTATGTGATTAAGGCCGCATTTCAGGCCGATTTGGATACACCGTCATTTAATCTTCACAGAAGGCCGCCGCAATTCTTAACTGATTGCGACCTAAGCGTTTTCGAATCGTTACGGTGCGACACCGTGCCGACCGCTATTGGCCCGCCAGCTCCCAGGCAATCTGCGCCAGCCCGCGGTAACGGTCCCGGAACTCCAACCCGCCTGCCCGCGCGTCGGCTGCGTTACCGTCAAGTCCCCGTCGGTACACGCCCGCGACGATCGAGGCGAGCCGAAACATCGCGAAGACCACGAACACCTTCAGCCCCTCTGGCGCCTCGCGGCCCGCATGCCGGCAATAACTCGCCACAAACGCCTGCTCATCGGGTATCCCGGTGCCGGTCAGGTCCTCACCCGCCACCCCGTTGGTGCCGCTGAAGTCGGCGGGCAGGTAGTAGGTCAGACAGGTGTAGCCCAAGTCGGCCAGCGGATGACCGATGGTCGCCAGCTCCCAGTCCAACACCGCAACGATCCGGGGTTCGCTCGGATGGATCAGCACGTTGCCCAACCGGTAGTCGCCATGGGCGATGCACGCCGGCTCGTCGTCGGCGGGGAGGTGCTGCTGCAACCACTGCGCCAATTGGTCCATGACGGGCATGTCTTCCACCCGCGCGGCCTGCCACTGCCTCGTCCACAGCGCCACTTGGCGCTGCATATAGCCCTCCGGCCGGCCGAACCCGTCGAGGCCCGCCGCGCGCCAGTCCACCCTGTGCAGCGCGGCAAGCACCCGTGCCAGGTCGGCGTAGATCGCCGCCCGCTCAACCGGTGTCCTCTCGCGCAGGTTCGGATCGGCGAACACCCGCCCGGGAACGTAATCCATCACGAAAAATGCTGTCCCGATCACCGATTCGTCCTGACACAACAATCTCATCCGCGGCACCGGTACGTCGCTGCCCGCCAGTGCCGCCATCACGCGGTGCTCGCGCTCGACCTCATGGGCCCGGGGCAAAAGCTTGCCCGGTGGCTTCTTGCGCAGCACGTAGTCGCCGTCGGCGGTGTGTAGATGAAACGTCGGGTTGCTCTGCCCGCCCTGGAACTGGCGGATCTGCACGAAGCCATCGAAACCCGGTAGTCGGTCTCGCAGATAGCGCCCGAGCGCCGCCTCGTCGAAGCGGTGCGCGGGCAGCACTGCGACCAGTTCCGCCACGCCCTCCATCCGTCGGACGCTAGCGCAATCACCGGCAGCCTCAGAGCTCTATCGTCGACGGTATGGGCATGCTCCGCCGGCTGAGATCTGCGGCGCGGCAAAAGCTGCAGCGTGCGGTGGCCGAGGTCGTCGCAGCTGAAACTGCCCGCACGCGACATCACCAGCGCCAGCTCCACACCGAGGACATCGCAGCCCTCGACCGGATCACCGGTCGCCTCGACAAGCTCGATGACCGCCTCGGCGCGATGGGCTGCCGTCTCGACGATCTGGAGTTCCGCACCCGCCGCGATATGTCCTACGCGCAGGACGTTCAGGCGGCCCGGGAAAGTGCCGCGTTCGTGCTCGAAAACATGCCCAAGGCGCTGGTGTTCTGGCATCCGCACGACACCCTGCGTTTCGCGCTCGGCGAGATCAAAGGTCCCGGGCTGGCGCTGGAGTTCGGCGTCGCCGGGGGCACCACGCTCGCGATCATCGCCGACGCGGTGGCCTGCGACCGCTCGGTCGTCGGGTTCGATACCTTCACCGGGCTGCCCGCGACGTGGCGCACCGGATTCCCGGCCGGAAAATTCGCGCAGCCGGTTCCCCCGAACGACATTCCGGGCGCCACGATGGTGACCGGTCTGTTCGAAGACACCTTGCCGGCCTTCCTCGCCGAGACCGACGAGCCGATCGCCTTCGTGCACCTCGACGCCGACCTGTATTCCTCGACGGTGACCGTGCTGGACCTGGTCGGTGAGCGGCTGGCACCCGACGCCGTGCTGGTGCTCGACGAGTTCTTCAACTATCCGGGCTGGCAGCTACACGAAGTTCGGGCCTGGCACGATTTCATCGCACGCACGGGCCGGCGCTTCGAGTACCTCGCTTACACGGGCAACAACGAACAGGTCGTTGTGCGCCTGCACTGACCGGTGTCTGATGAAAAATTAGATGAAACGGGCCCAGGGCTACTTTTTGCTCGGAATGACGATGATCACGATGAGCGTGATAATGCTGAAGAACAGCCCTAAGATCCCCCAGCCCAAGGGGTTTCGCCCCTTCGCCCCCGCAATGATGGCGCAGATGATCGCGGCGATGATGCCGCCGATGGAATACAGGACGAATCTGATGCTTCCGCCGATGATCCCGGCCTCCACCGTGGTGTGCGCGGCGAGCAGTGTCTCATGCAACATTCTCGTTCCCCTTCCGCCCGGGCGTTAGCTGTCCTGCAGGTGCTCCGGGCAGTAGGTCTGCACGGAGTCGACGACGAACGTCTTGGCCTGCGCGGTGGTCAGATCGTATTGCATGGTGAGCTGGGAGAAGATCTGATTGGCCGAGGTGCCCCGGTCGAGGGCGGTGCAGACGTTCTTGCCGGTCGTGACGACCTGTTGCGGGTTGTTGACGGAGATGCCGGTCTGCGCGACGGCGGCCACGAAGTCGTCATCGACCGAGCTGGCGTTGGCCCACCCGGCCAAGCCGAACGCGGCGGCAGTCACGGCCATGCCGGCGAGCGAAACGGTGAATCCTCGACTGAACATGACACGAGCATCGGTGACGGGCCTTGGAGGATTCTCAACGCAGTCTTGCGGATGATTGCCTGATGGACCCGACAGGCAGTTCCGACTCCGACGTGCGCCGCTGGCGTCGGCATCTGGCCGACGAGCGCGCCGAGGCCGCGATCTATCGCGACCTGGCGCAGCGCCGCAAGGGCGAGGACCGCGACATCTTGCTCGCGCTGGCGGCCGCCGAGAGCCGGCACGAAGAGCACTGGCTCAGGTTGCTGGGGGACCGGATCGGCGAGCCGGCCGGCGTCGCCCTGCGGACTCGAGCGCTCGGTTTCCTTGCCCGCCACTTCGGCTCCCTGTTCGTCCTCGCGCTGGTTCAGCGGGCGGAGTCCCGGTCTCCCTACCCGGTCGACGCCGACGCGACACCGGCCATGGCCGCCGACGAGCGGATTCACGAAGAGGTCGTCCGCGCCCTGGCCGCTCAGGGCCGCAGCCGCCTGTCGGGCACGTTCCGGGCGGCGGTGTTCGGCGCGAACGATGGACTGGTCAGCAATCTGGCGCTGGTCTTGGGCATCAGCGCGAGCGGCGTCTCCAGCCACATCGTGCTTGTCACCGGCCTGGCCGGACTGCTGGCCGGTGCGCTCTCGATGGGTGCGGGGGAG
>JAFAWC010000079.1 GCA_019242135.1 Mycobacteriaceae bacterium
ACCACCATGGTCGACTCGTCCCACGCCAGACCGCACAGAATCGACGCGATCGCGAACAGCGCGACCCCCGCGATGAACGTGCGCTTGCGGCCGATGGTGTCCCCGAGGCGGCCGCCGAGCAGCATCAACCCGCCGAACGTCAGCACGTACGCCGTGATCACCCAACTGCGGCCGGCATCGGACAGATTCAGCTCGTTTTGAATTCTCGGCAGCGCGACGATCGCGACGGTGCTGTCCATCGTCGCCAGCAGCTGCATTCCGCCGATCGCGACGACCGCGGCGACGAAGCGCCGTGACGGCAGCCACGCCGGACGGGTCCAGCCGGTTCGTCGGGACACGTCAAGCGCGGCACGGTTGGCGCGATCCAGCGCTGCCCGGCCGTGCGGCTGCCCCACGGTCACGCGCTCCGCGTCATTGAGAGCCGTCATGGAGCGTTACCTTACAGTACTCTTAGCATTTCTTTAATTCCGGGAACGCCGCAACGGCCCCAATCACGATGATCGCGGGAGGTCGGACACCCTCTTCCCGAATGCGTTTCGCGGCGTCAGCAAGTGTGGCGCGCACCGTGCGTTCGGCGGACGTGGTCCCCTGCTGCACCACCAGGACTGGTGTTTCCGCAGGTCGGCCGCCCTTTAGCAGCACGTCGGCGAACATCTCGATCCGCTCGACAGCCATCATCAGCACGATCGTTCCCGACATGGTGGCCAGCGCATCCCAATTAACTAACGATTCCGGGTCCCCAGGGGCGACGTGGCCGCTGACCACCACGAACTCGTGTGTGATCGACCGGTGGGTGACGGGGATACCTGCCAGCGCGGGCACGGCTACGGCGCTCGTCACGCCTGGCACCACGGTCACTGGGATGCCTGCGTCGACGCAGGCCAGCACCTCTTCGTAGCCCCGCGCGAACACGAACGGGTCGCCGCCCTTGAGCCGCACCACGAACTTGCCGGCCCGGGCTCGTTCGATGAGCACCGCGTTGATGGCTTCCTGCGCCATTGCGCGGCCATACGGAATCTTCGCGGCGTCGATCACTTCGACGTTCGGCGCCAGTTCGGCGAGCAGCTCCGCGGGCGCGAGCCGGTCCGCGACGACGACGTCGGCGTGCGCGAGCAGGCGTCGTCCGCGTACCGTGATGAGCTCCGGATCACCGGGGCCGCCGCCGACGAGCGCGACGCCACCGTGCACGACGTCGGGCGTCTCGGCGGTGATGACACCTTGCTGCAAAGCCTCATGGATGGCCGACCGGATCGCCGCGGAGCGTCGATGTTCGCCGCCGGCAAGCACCCCGACCGCGAGGCCCTCGTACTCGAATGATGCGGGGGTGACCGCTGTGCCCTCCCGCGCGATGTCCGCGCGGACGCAGAAGATGTGGCGCGCTGCGGCTTCTGCCACGATCGTCGAGTTGACGTCCGGGTCGTCGGTCGCAGCGATCGCGTACCAGGCGCCGTTGAGGTCACCGTCGCGATAGTTCCTCAGTTCCAACGAGATCCCCGGCTCTTGCCGGCTCAGTGCCTCCACCGCAGGTGTCGCTGACCGCGAGATGACGAGCACGTCGGCGCCGCTCGCAATCAGCAGCGGCAGACGGCGCTGGGCGACGCTGCCGCCGCCGACGACGACGACCTTCTTGCCGTCCAGCCGCAGTCCGACCAGGTACGCATTCTCGCTCACCCGGCGAGCCTAGAACCCACGGCGTGCGCGACGAAGCGCACCACAGCGCCCGGCGATGCGACCGGATGGGTGTGCAGGTACGACGCGTGCACGCCGCCGTGGACCGCTCCGTCGCGCACGCTCGCGCCGTCGTGCCCGGCGTACACCCATGCGGGCTGGTAGCTGTCACCGAATTCCACTGTGGTGCGGTGGAATTCGTGGCCCACGACACGCTCGCCGAGCGCATGAACCGACGAGTCGGTGATTGCCACGGCGTCCCGATAGCCAAGGGCCAGGCGGTCGCTGAACCGCGCCGATCCCGCCAGCACGCCGCACATCGGGTATCCGTCGAGTTCCGAGACCAGATAGGTCAGGCCGGCGCACTCGGCGTGCACCGGCGCACCCCGGGCGGCCAGCACCCGGATCTGTTCGCGGGCACGGTCGTTGGCGGCGAGCTCGGCGGTGAATTGCTCCGGAAACCCGCCGGGCAGCACGAGCGCGTCGGTACCCGGTGGCAACTCGTCGGTGAGGGGGTCGAAGCCGACGACGTTCGCCCCGGCGGCACACAACATCTCGATGTGCTCGGCGTAGCCGAATGTGAACGCTTTGCCCGCAGCGATCGCGACAGTGGGACGGCCCGCGGCGGTGGTGGGCATCGCGGCCGCCGCGTCCCACGCGGTGTCGGTCACGGTGCTCGCGGCGACAGCCGCCACGCCGGCGAGATCGACGTGTGCGGCCACGAGTTCAGTCATCGCATCAACGGCGCGGATCGCGCGCGTGCCGTGTTCGGCGGCCGTGACAAGTCCCAAATGCCTTGATGGAACCGCTAATTCGACATGACGTGGGATCGCACCGAGTACAGGTACGCCGACCTGTGCGCAGGCTCGACGAAGCACCTCCTCGTGGCGCTTTGAACCCACCCGATTCAAGATCACCCCGGCGATGCGGACTGTGGGGATACCTGTGTGGTCGACACAGTCGAACGTCGAGAATCCGTGCAGCAGAGCCGCAACGCTCTGGCTCTGCCCCCGGGCGTCGACGACCAAAATCACCGGCGCGCCGAGCAGCCCGGCGACATGCGCCGTCGAGCCGCGTGCCGGCCCGTCGGCGTGCTCGTCGATGCGTCCGTCGAACAATCCCATCACGCCTTCCACCACGGCGATGTCGGCTCCGGCGCAGCCGTGCCGGTAGAGCGGCCCGACGAGTCGCTCACCGACCAGCACCGGGTCGAGGTTGCGCCCCGCGCGGCCGGCGGCCAGTGCGTGATAACCGGTATCAATGTAGTCGGGCCCCACCTTGAACGGCGCTACCCGGTGCCCGGCGCGGCGCAATGCGCCGATCAAACCCGTTGCCACGGTCGTTTTTCCACTGCCTGATGACGGCGCAGCTATCACCACAGCTGGCGTCGTCGCTGCGCCGCGGCGATAGGTCACCATTCGATGCCCTTCTGGCCCTTGCGTCCGTGGTCCATCGGATGTCGAACCTTGGTCATCTCTGTTACCAGGTCGGCGGCGTCGAGGAGCTGCTGCGGTGCGTCGCGGCCGGTGATCACGACATGCTGCGTGCCGGGCCTACCGGTGATCGTCGCGACGACGTCGTCGATGTCAACCCATCCCCACGTCAGCGGATAGGTGAACTCGTCGAGCAGGTAGAAGTCGTGGCGCACCTGCGACAACCGGCGCGCGATCTCCGCCCAACCGTCGGCGGCTGCGGCGGCGTGATCCTGCGGACTGCCCTCCTTACGCGCCCACGACCAGCCCGCGCCCATCTTATGCCATTCCACCCGGCCGCCGATGCCGCGTTCGTCGTGCAATCGGCCCAGTTCACAAAAGACCGCCTCCTCGCCCACCTTCCACTTCGCGCTCTTGACGAACTGGAACACCGCGATGGACAGGCCCGCGTTCCAGGCCCGCAGCGCCATCCCGAACGCCGCGGTGGACTTGCCCTTGCCCGGTCCGGTGTGCACAGCGAGCAGCGGGGCATGGCGGCGGGCCCGAGTGGTCAGCCCGTCGTCGGGTATTGCGGTCGGCCGGCCCTGCGGCATGGTGATCTCTCCTTTTCAGGCGGCGCCGCGCACGACGGTGGCGAGGCCGTCGGCACGCAGCTGCGCCAATCGAACCGCCGGGGCGCCCAGCCGGGCGGCGAGCTGTTCGGCCAATCCCAACCGAACCAAAGAAGTTTCGCAGTCCACGACGACCGCCGCAGCCCCCGCGGCCAGCAGCAGTCCCGCCGCGGCACCCGCGCGCCCCACCGGGTCGGCGCCGCCGGTCGCCCGGCCATCGGTGAGCACCACCACCAGGCTGCGCCGGGCAGGGTCGCGCAGTCGTTCCCGCACGACCATGTCCCGTGCAGCCAGAAGACCTTGCGCCAGAGGAGTTTTGCCACCCGTGTCGAAACTGGCGAGCCGACGCGACGCAATATTCACCGAGGATGTGGGCGGCAGCAGAACCTGTGCCCCCGCGCCCCGGAAGGTAATGACGGCGACCTTGTCACGCCGTTGGTAGGCGTCGCGCAGCAGCGACAGCGTCGCTCCGCTGACTGCCGCCATCCTGTCGCGTGCGGCCATCGACCCGGATGCGTCGACGACGAACATCACCAGGTTCGCCTCTCGTCCCTCGCGGACGGCCCTGCGGAGGTCGTCGGCGTCGATGCGAGGCCGTCCGGGCCCGTCCATGTGGCCGGCAGCGGCCGCCACCGTGCCGAACAAGTGGATACCGAACCCCTCGACAGCGTGCGCGCGCACCACGGCACCGGACCGGTTGCGGGCCCGCGAGCGGCGTCCCGGAGTGCCGTCGCCGACGCCCGGCACGGTGAGCATTCGCGTGCGGAACGGCGCGGCGGGCGGGGCACTGGGTCGTGGTGGCGAGGGAGCCGACGGGCCTTTCTCCGGATCACGCTGGCCGCCTTCACCGCCCGGCGGATCCGGCTCGGGTTCCGGATCATCGTCGGCCTGCGTGAGCGCATCGTCGAGCCGCTGCGGGTCCAGTCCCGGTTCGTCGAACGGGTCGCGGCGGCGGCGGTGCGGCAGCGCCAGTTGGGCAGCCACCCTGATGTCGGTTTCATCGACGGCGTCGGCGCCCCGCCAGGCGGCGTGCGCCACCGCGGCGCGCGCCACGACCAGGTCGGCGCGCATGCCGTCGACATCGAATGCCGCACACAGCGACGCGATCCGACGCAGCTCGCGGTCGGGCAGCTCGACACCGCCGACAGCCCGGTGCGCCGCCGCGATCCGTTGCGCCAACGCGGTCTCCGGCTCCGCGTAGCGGCGGGCGAACGCCACCGGGTCGGCCTCGAAGGCCATCCGTTGCCGGATCACGTCCGCGCGTTCGTCGACGTCGCGGGAGGCACGCACATCGACGGTCAGCCCGAATCGGTCCAGCAGCTGCGGCCGCAGCTCACCTTCCTCGGGGTTCATCGTGCCGACGAGGACGAAGTTGGCCTCGTGACTGTGCGAGACGCCTTCCCGCTCGATGTGCACACGTCCCATGGCGGCCGCGTCCAGCAGCACGTCCACCAGGTGGTCGGGCAGCAAATTCACTTCGTCGACATAGAGCACACCTCCGTGCGCTTCGGCCAGCAGGCCAGGCGTGAACGCGTGCTCGCCGTCGCGCAGCACGCGCTGCAGATCCAGTGATCCGATCACGCGGTCCTCGGTGGCGCCGAGTGGAAGCTCGACCAGCCGGCCGAAACCCGCCTCGGCCAGCACCGCCGCCAGCCCCCGCACCGCGGTGGACTTCGCCGTGCCCTTCTCGCCGCGGATGAGGACCCCGCCGATCTCCGGGCGGATCGCGCACAGCACGAGCGCGAGCCGGAGCAACTCGTGACCGACGATCGCGGTGAACGGATAGCCGACGACCGGCGCCGCCCTGCCGGCGACCTTGGGGCCCGTCACGGCGCCTCGCCGTGCGGCGTGCCGGCCCGCACCATCGGCACATGTGGGATGCCGTCGTCGAGGAATTCGTCCCCGGCGCGGACGAACCCGTGACCGGCATACATGTCCTCGAGATATGTCTGCGCGTCGATGCGGCACGGATAGTCCCCGACGTCGGCCAGGGCGGCCTGCAGCAGCCTCGTCGTGTGACCGTGTCCGCGCGCTTCTCTGCGCGTGCACAGGCGCCCCAGCCGAAACGCCTTCTGCCCGCCGGGATGCTCCTCCATCAGACGCAGGGTGCAGATCACCTCACCGCGTGCATCTTCCAACCAGAAATGTCGAGTTTCCGGTAGAAGATCGCGCCCATCGAGTTCCGGGTACGGGCAGGCCTGTTCGACGACGAACACCTCGACACGCAGCTTGAGGAGCTCATACAACGTCGCGGTGTCGAGATCCTTGGCCCAGGACCGGTGTAATGCCACGGTCATGCCGTGACCTGATGCTCTTCGCGGTCCTCGAGTGCCGGGTCCACCTGGGCGTCAAGGCCGAGCACCGCGGTGCTCCAGTCCCACACTTCGCGGAAAAGCCGCGGCTCGTCGGACAACCGCGTGCCTAGTGATGGCACCATCTCCGTGAGCTTCGGCAGCCACCACTGGTAGCGGTCCGGAAAGCACCGCTCGAGCACGGCGACCATCGCCGGCACCGCCGTCGATGCGCCCGGGGAGGCGCCGAGCAACCCGGCGATGCCGCCGTAGCGGCCGGCCAGCACCGCGGTGCCGAAGTCCAGCACACCGTGGCGGCCCTTCACCGGCCGGATCACCTGAACCCGTTGTCCGGCGTCGATCGTCTGCCAGTCGGAAACGCTTGCCGACGGCGCGAATTCGCGCAGCGCCTTCACCCGATCAGTCTGCGTCAGCCGCACCTGGGCCGCCAGATAGGTGAGAAGGTTCCTCTGGGTCAGGCCGACGCTCAGCATGGGCATCAGGTTGTCGCGCTTCACTGAAGCGGTCAGATCGGTCAACCGGCCGTGCTTCAACGACTTGGGCGTCCATCCCACAAACGGGCCGAACATCAGCCAGGGCTTACCGCTGACGATACGCAAATCGAGATGCGGCGCTGCAGAGTTCGGAGCGCGACTGGCCGGGAATCCGTACACCTTGGCGCGGTGCGCGTTGACAAGCCGCGGATTCGACGACCGGAGGAACTTTCCGCCGATGGGGAACCCCCCGTAGCCCTTGGCCTCGGCTATGCCGGACTTCTGCAGCAGCCGCAACGCGTAGCCGCCCGCGCCGACGAAGACGAATTTCGCATTGATGAACCGCTTCTCAGCGGTGCGGTTGTTGCGAATCTTCACCGTCCATGTGCCATCGGAGCGCGGCGTCAGGTCGCGCACCTCGTGACCGAACCACGTTACGGTGCCGTGTTTTACGGCATATCCGATCAGCTGCTTGCTCAGCGACCCGAAATCCACGT
>JAFAWC010000471.1 GCA_019242135.1 Mycobacteriaceae bacterium
CGCGATGCGACCCGGTGTGGCCGCTCCTGCGCGCCTCGCCCGGCACCTGCTGACCCACCCCAGGTTGCTCGGGTCCGTGGTCAAAAGCAGCGCGACCAGCAGAGTTCCACAGAGTTATGCGACGATGGAGTATCACGGCCTCCACGCATACCGTTGGGTGGACGCCGACGGTGACCCGAAATTCGTCCGCTACCACATGATTCCGGCCGCCGGCGTGCGGTTCCTGGGATTGCGCAGCGCGCTGTCGAAGGAACTCGACTATTTGACCGAGGAGTTGGATCAACGGCTCGCGGGCGGACCGGCCCGGTTCTACTTCCGTGTGCAGATCGCCGGACCGCACGATTCTGCCGTCGACCCGTCGGCGCCCTGGAAGAGCAAGGCCACCGTCACGGTCGGCACTCTTGACATCACCGGTCTCGACACCGAGCGTGAGCGCGGCGGCGACATCGTGGTCTTCGATCCGATGCGCGTGACCGACGGCATCGAACCCTCCGACGATCCGATCCTGCGGTTCCGCACACACGCGTATTCGGCATCGGTCAAGCTGCGCACCGGTGTCGACCGCGGTGCGCAAGCCCCGGCGCCCTGAAACCGCGCTGAAAAACACTGCGGGGACCCCAATGTCGGGTTTGGGGTCCCCGCAGTGCCGGCTTGGATGTCAGAGGTCCTCGACCGCCGCGTCAGGCAAGTCGAAAATCATCAAGGCGCTCTCCCGGGGTGTCGGTTGGTTGTGACACCAGCTTGGGATGAGCGCCTTGATGAATTCTTGGAAGATTCTTGGCGGCTACGGAATCAGCCGTATTTCAGCCACCATTGGTGCAGCGCGGCCATGTCGGGGCCCTGACCGTCGGCGAGCAGCAGATCCGCATTGCGGGTCCAAAGCAGGTCGGGGCCGCCCTTGTAGGTGCCGCACGCCACCTGGCCCTCGACCTTGTCAGGGGTCGAGGTGTAATGCCACGTCGTTGGCGACTGCACGTTGCTTCCCGGGCACATGACGAGTTCGTCGTCTTCCTTGGTGGCGCTGTCGAAGTGCCTGTCGAGGGTGGTCTGGTCGGGGAACAACGAGTAGCGGGCAACGTCGGGCCCGCCGGTTTCGGTGTTCTTCTGGCAGTCGACGGTGGCCAGCGCATCAGTCACAGGGTCGATCGGCTTGCAAGCGTCAGGACCATATCCGTCGGGCAGCAGGCTCATCAGCCGCGCCGACGCCCCGCTGGGCCCCGACGTCGTCGGCGAGGCCGAGTGGGTCGTCGTCGACGTCTTCGTGCTCGATGTCGTGGTCCTCGCCGTCGTGGTCGTCGTGGTGCCGCTCGCGTTGTTGCTGTTATTCGACTTGTTCATCAGCACCACGGCGGCGATGACACCGCCGAGCACGAGCACGAACGCCACAACGGCGGCGATGATGATGGGCACCCAGTTGCGTTTCGGCGGTTGGGCCGACGGCATCGGTCCCGAGCCCGGCGGCTGCCACGGCGGCGTACCGCCCGGGCCGCCAGGGCCGCCAGGACTGGTCGGACCCCAGTAGCCGGGCCCCGTCGGACCCGACGGCGGTGGCGGCGGATACGGCGGCTGTGAGGACGCCACCACGGTGGGCTGTGCCGAAAAGCCCGGCGGCGCACCCGAAGCACCGGAAACGCCGGCCGCAGCGGTCGGCGCGGTTAGCACCGCCGCCACCGTGGCGTCGTGCTCAGGGGAGTGGAGAGCGTCGTGGGATTTCGTCGCGAGGTCTCCCGCGGTGAAATGCCGGTCTTTCGGATCGTTGGCCATGCCACGGGAAACTACTTCATCAAAGCCCGCCGGGATACCCGGATTCACAACGTCGCTCATTCGTCTCCTCATTGCCCGCCAATGCGGCTATCGAAGCTCGTGCCCTTACCGGTCCGATCACCGCCGAACCACGCTAGATCAGTCCAACGCTTAGCCCGTCGAGCACTTCGAGAACACGATGGTGCCACCCTGGTTCTGGTCGATCGCGTTCTTCTCCGCGGCGTCGATAGTCGCACCGTATCCGCCATGCCAGCTGGTGGAGCTTTTTGCGACCGCCGCGCATCCGTCCTTCGCCCAGGCCGCCAGCTTGCAGTCGGTGCCGCCGTACTGCTTGCAGAAGTTCATCGCCGCCGTGTTGGCATCATCCTGATTGTCGTAGTTGTTCGCCCAGCCGTAGGCTCCGGTCGCACCCGAGTAGGCGATGACGACGAACTTCGAACCGGTGACCGGCGGCTGTGGCGCCGGCGCCGTGGTGTAGGTCGGCATCGTCGTGGTTTCGGTGGTGGTTTCCTCGGTGGTGGTCTCGGATGTCGTCCTCGGACTCGTCGCCACGGGCTCGTGGGGTTTGGGTTCCGACTTGGTCAGCAGCAGCAGAGCGATCACCGCGCCGCCGACGAGAAGAATGACGCTGACCACCGCGACGATGATCCCGACCTGGCTGCGCTTCGGCGGCTGCGCCGCCGCCATGGGGCCTGATGGCATTTGCGCCGCCGGCATGGGTCCCGACGGCGGCTGCGCCGCTGCCATCGGGCCGGACGGCGGCGGCTGCCACGGGGGCGCGCCGCCCGTGCCGCCGGGCCCCACGCTGCCCCCGGGCCCGGACGTCGCCGGCTGGTAGGGCGGCGGCGTCGTCGCGAACGGCGCCGGTGTGGGCGGGGCCGAACTGGGCGGAGCACCACCCGGCGCCGGGGTCAAGAAGCTTGCCGGCATTGTAGGCGGGTGCTGGTTCGGCGGCGGAGTGATAACCCCCGGGATGGTGGCGGCCGCGCTGCGGGTCAGAATCGTGTCGGCCTTGTCCTGGTCACGGGAGCCGAGCGCCTCGTGGGCCGCTGTCGCGAGATCCCCCGTAGTTGCGTACCTGTCTTTCGGATCCTTCGCCATGCCACGGGCGATCACCTGATCGAATGCCGCCGGGATGCCCGGACGCACCACACTCGGTTGCGGAATCGGTTGCATCAGGTGCGCGGTGATCACCACGCTCACGCTGTCGACCGGGTACGGCTGGCCTCCGGTGAGGCATTCGTAGAGCACACACGCCAACGCGTAGATGTCCGCGCGGTAGGTCACTTCTGCGTTGGTGAACCGCTCCGGGGCCATGTAGGCATAGGTGCCAACCGCGGTACCCAGTTCGGTCAGGCTCTCGTCGGTCGCTGCGTTGGCGATGCCGAAGTCCACCAGATACGCGAAATCGTCGCGAGTGATCAGCACGTTCTCCGGCTTGACGTCGCGATGCATGATGCCGCTCTCGTGGGCGGCATCCAGCGCCGAGGCGATCTGACGGACGATGGCCACCGCACGCGCCGGCGTCAGCGGCCCGTAGCGGCTGAGCATCTTGCGCAGGTCCGTGCCGTCGATGAACCGCATGTCGACATACAGCACGCCGTCGATCTCGCCGTAGTCGTGAATCGGCACGACGTGCGGCTCCTGCAGCCGGCCCGCCGAGCGCGCCTCCCGCTGCAGCCTTTTGCGGAACACGGGGTCGCCGGCCATCGCGGGGGGAAGCAGCTTCAACGCCACCGTCCGGTCCTTGCGGGTGTCCTCGGCCTCGTAGACCTCACCCATCCCGCCGCGACCGAGCAGGCGCCTCAACTGATAGTGACCGAAGTCGGTGCCCGCCCGCGAGTCACTGTCGCTCATCCGTCTCCTCAACCTTCGTTCGGCAGGCCCGCGTTTCCTTTGCTATCACGCTAACGCCTCGCCGGTCGGCTCACAGCGGAAACGGACCACGCGGGCCCGTCACGGCCGAGTCTGCTGGCTGAATTGCTCGTCGCGGGGATGGATCTCGAAGGTGAATTCATGGTCGCAGATGCGGATACGGTCGCCGTTGAGCAGCGACGTGCTGCCCCGAACCCGCTGGTTTTCCACGTACACCCCGTTGGCCGACCGCAGGTCGGTGACGACGAAGCTGGTGCCGGTGTCGATGATGACGGCGTGGTGGCGGCTGACGCTGGTGTCCTCCAGAACGATGTCGTTGTCGGACAGCCGCCCGATCCGGGTGGCCGCTGAGACCAGTCGATGGGCACGCCCCAACCGGTCGCGCAGGCAGGCGTCGGCGGTCTGCGCGGTCACCGCGGTGCGCTGGTCGATGCTGACCACCGTGTCCTCCGCGGTCGCCTTCGCCACCTGCTTGACGTCCAACGGCTCCTGCCTGAGGATCCGCGTGTGCAGGGCCTGCAGCGTGGGCCCCGGGTCGATGCCCAGGTCCTCGGCCAGGGTGTCTTTCAGCCGGCGATAGGTGTCGAGCGCATCGGACTGCCGATCGGTGAGGTAGTACGCGGTGATCAACTGCGCCCACAGCGGCTCGCGGTAAGGATATTCGGCCGTCAGCGCTTCCAGTTCACCGATCACGGCGTAGCCACGCCCGCAAGCGATCTCGGCCTCGGCGTGTGCGGTGTGGGCCAGCACCTTGTCCTCGATCAGTGCGGCCGCAAACACGTCGACGAATTGGAAGTCGTCGCGGAGATCTTCCAGTACCGGTCCCCGCCACTCGGCCAACGCCGAGCTTAGGTGCCGACTCGCCTCCTCGAACCGGCCCGCGGCCGCGGCCTGGACTCCCGCGTTCTTCTCGATAATGAATCGCCCGATGTCACAAGCTGTTTCGGTGACATTGAGGCGGTATCCGGGCGGTGCGCTGACCAGCACCATGCGCGGGTCGACTCCGGCTTGGCCGATCAGCCTGCGCAGGTTCGACACATATGAGTGCAGGCTGGCGCGCGCCTCGGCGGGCGGCCACTGCTCCCAGGCCGCTGTGATCAACGCCTCGATGCTCACTGGCCGGTTGCGGTTGATCACCAGTGTCGCCAGGACCGCACGCTGCTTCGGCGTGCCGAGCGGCACATGCGCGCTGTCCACCGTCATCTGCAACGGACCCAGCACACTGAATCCCAGACGCGTCATCGGATCATCGTCCCAGCTATTCGGGTTCCGGCGGTGTCTCGCCACGCAGCCGAGCCTGAAGTTGCTCACGGTCCCTGCGCCGGCGGTGGTCGAAAACGGCGATGCTCGCGGTGGCGCGCCGGCGCAACGGAGTGAACACCCAGATGCCCAGCGGCAGCGCGATCACGAGCGCGAACGCGACCGCGATGTAGATGGGAAGGTCGTCGACTCCGGCCAGTCGAGCGATTCCGTAGATCAGTGCCGCCAGAACGGCGGCCAGCACCAGCCTTGCGCCCGCGTACAACGCCACGTCGCGCACCATGCTCGAAGATGTCGGCTCTTCGGTCACCGCCCGAGCCTAACGACGACGCGTATATTCAAGCCAGGAGGTGTTCACGCTGGTTTACCTGCTCATCATCTTGCTGATCCTTGCCGGCCTCTTTTACGCCGGATGGCGGATGGCGCATGCTGTTCGTGCCGCGCGGCCTAAGACACGCGTGATCGGTCCCGACGACGATCCCGAGTTCCTCTGGCGGCTGGGCCGCGGCGACGACACCACCAAGCGTTAAACGAACGCCTCGCGGCGGTTCATGGTCGGAAAGCCGTCGGCGACAACCGCGGCCAACTCGATCAGGGCCTCCCGAGTCTCTCCCTTCAGCCGCTCGAGGCTGATCTCCGCGCCCTCTTCCAGGTGAGGGTCGAACGGCACCAGCCGCACCGCCCGACACCGTCGGGCGAAGTGGTCGACGACCTTGTGTAGGTCCACCTTGCCCGAGCGTGGCCGCACCGCGTTGATCACGGCGATCGAGTTGCGCACCATTTCTTGGTGCCCGTGGGCGTCGAGCCAGTCGAGGGTCGCCGATGCGCTGCGGGCCCCGTCGACCGATCCGGAACTGATCACGACCAGCACGTCGGATTTGGACAGCACCGCCGACATCGCCGAGTGCATCAGTCCCGTACCGCAGTCGGTGAGCACCAGGCTGTAGAAGCGCTCGAGAATGTCGAGCGTGCTTGTGTAGTCCTCGGAGCTGAATGCCTCCGACACCGCGGGGTCGCTCTCCGAGGCCAGCACCTCCAGCCGGCTGGGACCCTGCGACGTGTAGGCCCTGATATCGCTGTAACGGTCGATCCCCTCGGCGTCGCGCAGCAGGTGACGCACGGTGGCGGGGGTCTCCAGAGGAACCTTTCCGCTCAATGTGCCGCGGTCGGGATTCG
>JAFAWC010000287.1 GCA_019242135.1 Mycobacteriaceae bacterium
GGTCCAGCAGCTGTGCGTCGACATGTACGAGACGGTCGAACTCGCGCGCAGCGGCGTCATCCACGCGTTGTGGGCGGCAGATGCGGCAGATCCTGCGGAGCGCCACCTGGCCGCGTTGCGCGCCAAGGCCTTCGCGGCGCGGCTGGCCTCCGTCGGCGACACCGCGATTCAGGTGTTCGGCGGAATCGGTTACACCTGGGAGCACGATGCTCACCTGTACCTCAAACGCCTGCTGAGTTGGAGCGCGTTCGTCGGCGGGTCCGACAAATACCTCGAGGAGGTCGGCGCGCTCTTCGCAATGTCGGTAATGGGATTCGGCCGAAAGGATCGGCAATGACAGAAGTGCTGCGCGGTGTGCGTGTGGTCGAACTGGCGTCGTGGACGTACGTGCCGTCTGCCGGCGCGGCGCTCACCGACTGGGGCGCGGACGTCATCAAGGTGGAGGACGTCGGCGCCGGGGACCCCGGCCGCGCGCTAGTCATCGGCGGTTTCACCCGGGCGGCGGCGCGCGCCGACGTCGACTTCATCCTCGAACTGGGAAACCGCGGAAAGCGCAGCATGGCGATCGACATCAAGTCCGACACCGGCCGCGAGTACTTCGGTCGGCTGCTTGCCACCGCGGACGTGTTTCTGACCAACTGGTTGCCCGGTGCCCTGGAACGGGCGCGGCTCACCGTCGACGAGATCCGGGCCTTCAACCCCGGCATCATCATTGCCCGTGGCACCGCCACCGGGGTCCGCGGGCCCGACCGCGACAAGGGCGGATTCGACGCAGCCACCTACCTGTCACGCGGCGGAGTGGCCTACACCCTGACGCCGTTCGGCACCGAGACGCCGGCTGTGCAGGGCCCCGGGTTCGGCGATCTGCAGGGCGGGATGACGCTGGCGGGCGGCGTGTGCGCGGCGCTGTTTCACCGGGAGCGCACCGGCGAGCCTTCGATCGTCGACTCATCACTGCTGTCCCAGGCGATGTGGTCGATCGCCCCGTCGATATCGGTTGCCGACCTGTTCGACCTCGACGGCATCCCGGGAGCACCGCCCGGACTGGCGATCAACCCGCTCGTCAATCGCTACAAGACGCGAGACAACAGGTGGATCCAGTTGGTCTTCCTGCAACCCGACCGGTTCTGGGCCGGTTTCTGCTCGCGAATCGGGCTGCCTTCGCTGGGCACGGACCCGCGCTTCGTGCCGTCGGCCAATCTGATCGCCAACGCCGCCGAGGCGTGCGCACTGGTCGCCGATGCCTTCGCCGGCGAAGATCTGGAGCACTGGCGCGAGGCGCTGCACGACGAGCCTGGCGTGTGGGCGCCGCTGGCCACGCCGAAGGAGACCCTCCACGATCCTCAGGTCGAGCCGAACGGCTACGTCATTGCGAATGTCGACGCGCACGGAAACGAGTACCAGATCGTTGCCGCCCCAGTGCAATTCGACGAAACACCGCCAGCCCCGGCGCGCGCCCCCGAACACGGACAGCACACCGAGGAGATCCTGTTGGAGCTCGGCCTCGGCTGGGACGACATCGCGGCGGCCAAGGACGACGGCGCGATTCTGTAGTTCGGTAGGCTGTTTCGGTTCTGTAGGAGGTGTCATGGAGCAGCGCATTCTCGAGGCGGTCATCTATGAACGTGAACCACCGGT
This sequence comes from Mycobacteriaceae bacterium, assembly GCA_019242135.1. Lineage (GTDB taxonomy): Bacteria > Actinomycetota > Actinomycetes > Mycobacteriales > Mycobacteriaceae > Mycobacterium. The sequence goes on from JAFAWC010000287.1 coordinate 1,639, forward strand.
AGCGCGGATCATCCTCAACCGGCCCGACAAGGCCAACACCAAGGACGCGAGCCTCGTCGGCGACGTTGACGCGTGCCTGCATGAGGCCGACCGCGACAAAGAGATCAAGGTCGTCATCCTCAAGGCCAACGGCAACGGTTTCTGCGGCGGGCACGTGGCCAGATGGGGTCCGGACGAGAACCCCTATCCGGACTTCGGAAACACATTCGAGGACCTGTACAAGGGCACAGCCGACCTGTTTCTGTGGCCCACGTTGTATCTGTGGGAGTTTCCCAAGCCGACCATCTCTCAGATACACGGCTACTGCATGGGCGGGGGAATCTATCTGGGCCTGTTGACGGACTTCTGCGTCGCATCCGAGGATGCCTATTTTCAAATGCCACTTGCCCAGAGCCTCGGCGAGCCCGGCGGGCACACCATGATCGAGCCGTGGCTGATGATGAACTGGCATCGCACAATGGACTGGCTTCTGTTGGCGCCGACGCTTTCCGCGCACGAAGCGCTCGAATGGGGGCTGCTCAACAAGGTGGTGGCGCGCGATGATCTCGAGGCCACGGTCGAGGAGATGGCCCGCAAGATCAGTCAGATCCCGCTGACCACGCTGATGGCAGTCAAAAACAACGTGAAGCGGGCCTGGGAGCTGATGGGCATGCGGGTCCACCTGCAGGTCAGCCACATCCTGACCAACATGGTCGGTGCCGCCTCCGATGTCCAGGCGCGACGAACCGAGCTCATGCAGTCGGGGCTGAAGCCGCGCGACTTCGTCGACCGCAGGCCGGAGTCGGGCTCCTGAGGGGGTTGTCGGCGGCGAGATGTGCATGCGGTCCGTGGCTCGCGCCGTGGTGCGGGTCTCGGCGAGTCTTCTCGCTCGTCACTGACGGGCGGCGTGGCGCGCCGCGACGTAGCCGAACACCATTGTGCTCGCGATGCTTCCGCCGGCGCCCAGATACGTTCGGCCCATCACCGTCGCGGTGATATTGCCCGTCGCGTACAGACCGTCGATCACGCGATCGTGTTCGTCGAGGACCCGGGCGTACTCATCGGTGATCACGCCGCCGCACGTGCCGACGTCGGCGGGATACACCCTCGTGGCGTAATACGGTGCCCGGTCGAGCGGACCCACCGAGGCGTTCGGCCGATGGCCGGGATCGCCGAGGCAGTCGTTGTACGCCGACTGGCCCCGCCCGAAGTCGGGATCCAGGCCCTTGGCCGCGAACTGGTTGAACCGCGCTATCGTCTGCGCGAGATCCTCTGGTGCAACGTCGATCTGGCGCGCGAGGTCGCCGACGGTGCTGGCGCGCACGACGGCGCCCCGCTTGATCAGTTCGTCAGGCAGCCGACGTTTCTTGAACGGATTAGCGCCCGAGGTGTACCGGCTCACGTAACCCTCGTCGAAGATCATCCAGCAGGGCACCGCTTTGTTGGCGTACATCGCCTTGCCCACTTCGACGTAGGAGTTGGACTCGTTGCAAAACCGCCGGCCGGTCGAATCGACGTAGATGGCACCGGGTCGCTGACGGCCCGAGCCGAGTGAAGCAGCAGCGGTGCCTCCGTCAGCGATGAAAACCGATGGTAGCCACCAGGCCTCGTCCAATAGGTCGGTCTTAGCGCCGAGACGCATCGCGGTTTGCAAGGCTTCTCCGGTGTCGCCGGCATTCGCGATCGACCACTGCCCCTCGTTGGGCTGGTCGCCGCTGTAACGGCGGCGCATGTCGGCATTGTGACCGAAACCGCCCGCGGCGAGCAGCACGCCCTTGCGGGCTTCGATATTGACTGCGCCGCCGTCACGGTTGACTCGCGCGCCGACCACCCGGCCATCCTCCACGACGAGATCGGCCAGGGCGGCATTCGTCCACAGCGCAGGCGTGCCGTCACCGAGGTCGATCATGATTTTCAGCATCTGACCGATGAGCGATGCGCCGTTGGTGAGAATCTCGCGACGCCTGATCCGCGCCGCCGCGGTGCGCAGCAGCACTCGCATCGCGACGGCGAACGCGCGCGGCGCACGATTGAAGTACTGCACCGAGCGCAGTTCGTTGGTCTTCACCACGAACCCCTGCCCGTAATTCCTGGCGAGCGCCGGCTGAATCTTGTCGCTCCAGTCACCCAGCGCGGCGGCATCGAATGGCACGCCCTCGACGGCACGGCCGGCCGCGTTGCCGCCCCGGCGATTCGGGTAGTAGTCGCTCCAGCCGGGACACCGCACGAGGCGAACGCCCCTGCGGACCAGGAAATTGATCATCTCGTAGCCCGCGGAGAGGAACATCTCGCGACGTGCCGGTGAGGAAGCCGCACCGACGTCACCGACGACGTCGGCGAGGTAGGCCAGGCCGTCCTCGTGCGAGTCAGCGACGCCGTCGGCGCGCATCAACGGGTTGTTCGGCATCCAGACCATGCCGCCGGAAAGTCCTGTCGAGCCACCGACGAGGGGTTGTTTCTCCACGATCAGCGGATCAATACCCGCGTCGAGAGCGGCGAGCGCCGCGACCATTCCGCCGCCGCCGCTTCCAACGATGAGCAGATCGACAGAGGAGTCCCACGTCACCATGCGCGTTCCTTCCTCAGGTGTGCTTCAGGCATTCTCGGTCGTCTTTCACGCGTCGTTCAGACGTCCGAGAGGACATTGTCGGTGAGACCAAGATCGGCAATCGGCACGTCGATGGTGGTGTTCGTCT
>JAFAWC010000331.1 GCA_019242135.1 Mycobacteriaceae bacterium
GGCGGTGTGCTGCTGTACCGGTGGATGGTCACGTTCATCCCGGATCGGCTGCGCGCCTATCCAATTCCGGCGATGCTGTGGAGCGCGGTGGGCATCGGCACGCTCACCGCCGCCCCGTACACCGGCGGCAACAGCCTGCGCACTGCCTTGGTGGCGCCCTGGCTGCTGGCGCAAATCCCGGCGGCGTTTATGGCCGCAGGTGTCTACGGAATCCTCAACGGCTGGCTGGCCGTTGACGGTTCGGCGGACTGGTGGCCGCTCGCGCCGCCGCCCCCGCCCGTGGACCTACAGATCCCGCTAGGCCCCGACGACATCACCCGCCCAGGCGTCTTCGACCGCCTCGACCTCGACCAGCCCGCCCCGATCCCCCAGACGCCCCGCGGTCACCGCCCGCGCACCGGCGGACTGATCACCGCCGCGCTGGTCCTCGGGGGCATCGGCATCGCCTGGAGCATCACGACGGTGATCACCCGCACCGTCCACGTGCTAAGCACCGAGCTCGACACCGGCTATACCACCTCGACATCGAACTGAAAGCGCCTCCGCCGGGTGGATGTTGACAGCGGCTGGTCACTGTGGATGCTCACGTACCACCTTCGCCACGTCCATCCGCGCGATAAGCCGGAACGTCGGGATCTGGACGAGGAGTGCAACGAGCAGGACCGCAACCACGACGACGAGCGGCGTCGTGCCGTCCAAGTCAAGATGCCAGCGATAGCCCTCGGTAACAAAAGTAGACATGGTCCACTGGGCCAGCAGCGCACCGGCGGACAGACCGATCGGCAGGCTGACCACGGCCAGCAACATATTCTCCGCCGCGACCAGCCGGCCGAGTTGGGCGGGGGCTACTCCGGCCGCTCGCAACGTGCTCAGCTCGTTGGTGCGTTCACTGACATTCGCCGACATCGTGTTGTAGAGCAGGGCCGCGGCCATCATGACGGCGAACAACTGCATCGATCCGAGGAGCGCGTTGTTGAGCGAGAAGGCATGCCGAAATGTTGAGGCGACTGCGTCGGTGGACACGTAGGATGTCACTCCGGGCAGTGCGCTCACAACCTGGCGCACCTCGTCAGGGCGGGCGCCTGGAGTGAGCCTCAACATCACGCCGGACGGTGATGCCATCGCGGCCACCTTGTCCGCGACGATGTATCCCACCGGGCTCGTCGGCTCGTCCACGAAGCCGGCCACCCGTTGCTCGATGTGGAGCACTTTCTGCGAGTCGGTGATTGCGACCCGGTCGCCGACGCTGACCCCGAGAATCTCAGCTAGGCCCCGCCCCAATAGGACACCGTCGGTCGGGAGCTCTCGTACAGATCCCTCGGCGATGAATCGGTGCATCAGCGTGGACCGCGGAAGGGCGATAAGCAGTGTGTCGTAACGTGAGTGGTTAGTTTCTATCGTCACGTCGAGCCGAGTGAAGGTTTCAACGGCTGCGATGCGTGGGTCTGCGCGCAGCGTGCCCGCGACCTGGTCTACAGCACCTGCAGTGGTGATCACTTGCGCGTCTTGAAGTTCGATGCCGCCGTATTGGCGGTCGATGAACCTGGTCACGGTGTCGCGCAACCCGGCGAACACCATCACCAGGCAGACTGCGATAGCGACGCCACAGATGGTCAACAATGCACGTCGGGGATTGCGGGTTAACCCTCGCGTCGTCATCCGCCACCTCGCCGGCACGCGCCGCAGCGGGGGCAAAAACCGTTCCAGCACACTGATACCGCCCCCTGTGCCTGGTGGCGACATCCGCATCGCCTCCGCAGGGCTCATCCGTGAGGCTGCTCGCGCCGGTAACCACGCCGCCACCACACCGGCGCCAATGCCCGTCACAGCCCCGATGAGGAGGGTGGTGGGGTGCAGCGAGGTCACCCGCATCGGCAGGCCCAGAGCTTGGGTGTACTGACCGGTGAACCAGCCGCCCAACGACATGCCGCCGATCAGCCCTGCCGTTGCCCCGGCCAGACCGACGGAGACACCGTAAGCCAGATAGTGCGCACTTATCGTTGGAACGGAAAGACCATTGGCTGAAAGGGTTCCGATTACGGCTCGTTGGGCGCCAACCAGACGAGACAAAAGCACATAGGCACCCCCCACCGCTGCAACGAGGAACGCCCAGGGCAGCAGAGTAGCGAATGTGCCCACCGAGCGGACGTCGGTGCGCACGCCGAGATACGAAGGCTGCTGGTCGCGGGATATCACCCCCAGGCCCCGCGAGGAAGCCAATTCGGTTGCGGCGGTGACCAAGGCGGGGGCTGCATCACGATCGCGCGAATACAGCAGTAGCTGTTCCGACCGATGCGCCACTACCTGCGAAAAGTCAGCTTCGGTCATGAATACCACACCGAATTGGTCCGGGGTGGTCATGATCTCGCGTTGGGAGCGGGCTGGCCGCAGGAAGTACTCGGTTGACGCGGCGGAACCGGAAACCGACATGGGTTGCCAGCCAATGGGCCCGAGCAGTTCAACGGTGTCGCCCGGCTTCAGCCCGTAATGCTCGGCGAGGTTTTCTTCCACCGCGACGGCACCACGGGTCGGGAGGTCACCGGAACGCAGCGCCAACATCGACACCGCGGGCTGGTGGTGAACCGGGATGCTGACAGCACGGCCGTAAAGTGGGTGGCCATTGACGCGGATACCCACATCGCCCTGTTGGCGCAGCTCAACTATCGGATCGCCGGGAAGGCTTTGTGCGGCGTCGCGCAAGCCAAACGCACCGGGGCCGGTGATGATTGCGTCCGGCAACCTCTGTACGGCGTATGCCCGATCCACTGACTGCTTCAAGTTTGCGTAGGCATCCGTGCCCGCGACATACACGGTGACGCCAATCGCGATGATCATAGCTGCTACCAGGAACTGCCAGTGTTGCCTCCACAGGTCCCGGCGGAGCTTGCGAAACAGGGGGGAGCTCACCACTCGAGGACCCGTGCCTCCGCCGGAGCAGCGATCCGCTGTTGTCGGGCGACGGCGCCCGAATGCAGCCACACCACGCGGTCAGCCATCGCAGCGATCGACGAGTTGTGCGTCACCAATAAAACGGTGTGGCGCCCCTCCCGCGCCAGTTCTCTTAACACCGCGAGGATCTGGCGGCCTGTCGACAGGTCAAGGCTGCCGGTCGGCTCGTCACACAACAGCAGCGGCGGTCGTTTGACGATCGCGCGCGCGATCGCCACGCGCTGCTGCTGACCGCCCGACATCTGACCGGGAAAACGGTTCGCGACATCGCGCAGGCCGACCATGTCCAGTGCCTCACGGCTTCGCCGTGCCGAACCCTTGCCTGCGAGATCAGCAATGACTTCCACGTTCTCTAGCGCGGTAAGGGTGGGCACCAGGTTGAAGAACTGGAACACGAAGCCAACTTGATCCCGTCGATATGCCGTACGTTCCTTGGCGCGCATGGAGGCAATATCGCTTCCTGCCACCAGGATTCGTCCCGCTGTCGGCTCTTCGATGCCGCCGACCAGGTTGAGCAAGGTGGTCTTTCCCGAGCCGGAAGGGCCAAGCAGCACGACGAACTCACCGGCCCAGATCTCTAGGTCCACATCTTTGAGCGCGTCAACCGCCGTGGTCCCCGAGCCGTAGGTGCGACTCA
>JAFAWC010000448.1 GCA_019242135.1 Mycobacteriaceae bacterium
AGTTGCGAGAGCACGGTGAAGCCTTCCGCGTGGGCGTTCGGCACATCGATGACGCCCAACCCGGAGGGGCCCAGCGCCACGCCGGCCGCCGCGAAGATCAACGCCGGCGCCACATACCAGCGTCGCACCAGCCCGGACACCACTGCGTAGGCAAGGACCAGGAAAGTCAGGGTGAACGCGGTCGCGGCGTGCATCAGCGGTAAGGCTTGCACACTCGACGTCCTGCCACCCTCTAAGCTGCCGAGGTGGCCGAGCCGCTGATGTCACCGACCCTTCCGCTAAAGACACAGGCGGTTCGTTTCATCATCACCGGCGGACTGGCGGCCATCGTCGACTTCGGGCTCTACGTTGCGGGGCTGGGCGTCGGTTTGAACGTCAACGTGGCCAAGTCGTTGAGCTTCGTCGCCGGAACGATCACCGCCTACCTGATCAACCGGCGATGGACGTTCCAGGCGCCACCCAGCAGGGCGCGGTTCGTCGCGGTGATGCTGCTGTACGGGCTGACCTACGCGGTGCAGGTCGGGATCAACTACATCTTCTACATGCAGTTCGCGCAGCATCACTGGCGGGTGCCGGTCGCGTTCGTGATCGCTCAGGGCACGGCGACCGTGATCAACTTCATCGTCCAGCGATCAGTCATCTTCCGGCTGCGGTGAGCGCGCGCGCCCGGCCGGTAGGCTGACCGGCGATGTTGACCACAAAGCGGCTGACCGGGTGGGGTCGCACCGCGCCGAGCGTGGCGCAGGTGCTGTCGACACCCGACCCGGAGGTCATCGCGAAGGCGGTCGCGCGGGCCGCCGACGGCGGTACCCGCGGGGTGATCGCACGCGGGCTGGGCCGCTCATACGGCGACAACGCCCAGAACGGCGGCGGCCTGGTGATCGACATGACCCCGCTCAACAGGATCCACTCGATCAGCGCCGACACCCGGCTGGTCGACGTGGAGGCGGGCGTGAACCTGGACCAGTTGATGAGGGCGGCGCTGCCGTTCGGGCTGTGGGTTCCGGTGCTGCCCGGTACCCGCCAGGTAACCGTCGGCGGGGCGATCGCCTGCGACATCCACGGTAAAAATCACCACAGCGCAGGCAGCTTCGGCAACCACGTCCGCTCGATGGAGCTCCTCACCGCCGACGGCGATGTCATGCATCTGACACCGGAGTCAGACTTGTTCTGGGCGACGGTGGGCGGTACTGGCCTCACCGGCATCATCCTGCGTGCCACGATCGAGATGACCCCCACGGAGACCGCCTATTTCATCGCCGACGGGGACGTCACCGCGAGCCTGGACGAGACCATCGAGCTGCACAGCGACGGCAGTGAGGCCAACTACACCTACTCCAGCGCGTGGTTCGACGCGATCAGCCCGCCGCCGAAGCTGGGCCGTGCGGCGGTGTCGCGGGGCTCGCTGGCCCGCCTCGACCAGCTGCCGGTCAAGCTGCGGCGCAACCCGTTGAAATTTGATGCACCGCAACTGCTCACGCTGCCCGACATGTTCCCGAACGGGTTGGCGAACAAGTACACGTTCGGATCCATCGGCGAGCTCTGGTACCGAAAGTCAGGCACCTATCGCGGCAAGGTCCAGAACCTGACGCAGTTCTACCACCCGCTGGACATGCTCGGGGAATGGAACCGTGCGTTCGGACCGGCCGGTTTCCTGCAGTACCAGTTCGTCGTGCCCGCCGACGCGATCGACGAGTTCAAGAGCGTTGTCCGTGACATTCAAGCATCCGGGCATTATTCATTCCTCAACGTGTTCAAGCTGTTCGGTGAGGGCAACCAGGCACCGCTGAGCTTCCCGATCCGCGGCTGGAACGTCTGCGTGGACTTCCCGATCAGGGCCGGACTCGCGGAACTGGTCAACGCGCTGGACCGGCGGCTGCTGGACTTCGGTGGCCGGCTCTACACCGCAAAGGATTCGCGTACCACCGCGGAAGCCTTCCACGCCATGTATCCACGGATAGACGAGTGGATTGCCTTGCGCCGCAAAGCGGATCCGCACGGTGTATTCGCCTCGGACATGGCCCGACGCTTGGAGCTGCTGTAAATGCTTGATGCCGTGGGAAATCCGCAGACGATCCTGCTGCTGGGCGGCACGTCCGAGATCGGCCTCGCGATCTGTGAGCGCTATCTGCGCACCGCGCCTGCCCGGGTCGTGCTGGCCTGCCTGCCGGACGATCCGGGCCGCGACGACGCCGCCGCGCAGATGAAGGCGGCGGGCGCAGCGCAGGTCGAGGTGATCGACTTCGACGGGGTCGACACCGAAACCCACCCGAAAGTCATCGAGCAGGCTTTCGCAGACGGGGACATCGACGTGGCCATCGTGGCGTTCGGCCTGCTCGGGGACGCCGAGGAGCTGTGGCAGAACCAGCGTAAGGCCGTGCAGATCGCCGAGGTCAACTACACGGCGGCGGTGTCCGTCGGGGTACTGCTGGGCGAAAGGATGCGCGCGCAGGGCTTCGGGCAGATCATCGCGATGAGCACAGTCGCCGGCGAACGGGTGCGACGCTCCAACTTCGTGTACGGCTCCACCAAGGCCGGGCTGGACGGTTTCTACCTCGGTCTCGGTGAAGCATTGCGCGAGTACGGAGTTCGGGTTTTGGTGATCAGGCCGGGGCAGGTGCGCACCCGGATGAGCGCGCACATCAAGGAAGCGCCGCTGACCGTCGACAAGGAGGATGTCGCGGAACTGGCAGTGCGGTCGGCGGCCAAGGGCAAGGACCTGGTGTGGGCACCACCGGCGTTCCGCTACGTGATGATTGTGCTGCGGCACATCCCGCGGCCCATTTTCCGGAAATTGCCCATCTAAAGCATGCGCCTCGCGTTTCAGACCGTCGGCCACGCGCTGATCGCGGCCGCCGTGGCGGTCGTGGTCAGCGTGGTATCGCTGGTCGCGATTGCGCGCGTGCAGTGGCCGGCGTACAACTCATCGAATCAACTGCACGCACTAACCACCGTCGGTCAGTTCGGATGTCTCGCGGGGATCGTGCTCGCCGGCTGGCTGTGGCGGCGCGGGTGGGCACGGGTCGCACATGCCGGCGCGCTGCTGTTCCTCGCAGCCTTCCCGGTTGTGACCCTAGGCATGCCGCTGGGAGCGACGCGGCTTTATTTGTTCGGCGTCTCAGTCGATCAGCAGTTTCGCACCGAGTACCTGACCCGCCTGACGGACAGCGCCGCTCTGCGGGACATGACCTACTACGGGCTGCCCCCGTATTACCCGCCGGGTTGGTTCTGGATCGGCGGGCGTGCCGCCGCGTGGACGGGCACGCCCGCGTGGGCGATGTTCAAACCGTGGGCCATCACCTCGATCACGATCGCGATCGTGATCGCGTTCGTGTTGTGGTCCAAGCTGATTCGCTTCGAGTTGGCGCTGATCGTGGCGACCGCGACCGCCGCGGCCACGCTCGCGTACTCGCCGGCTGAGCCGTATTCCGCGATCTTCACCGTGCTGCTGCCGCCGGTGCTGGTGCTGACGTGGTCGGGCCTGCGCGCCGGCGCCCGCCCGGCCCCAGACGGCGAACGTCACGCCAGCGTGACGCCGGACGCCGATGGGCACGCTGGCGTGACACTCGGCGGCATCAGGGGCCAAGGCTGGGCGGCT
>JAFAWC010000452.1 GCA_019242135.1 Mycobacteriaceae bacterium
CCGTCGGCCTGCGCTGGCGGCGGTGCGCGCCGACTACGACCGGGTCGTGCGTCAGCGGACCGCCCTGCTCAAGACCGCAGCCGGGCAGCGGCCGCGGGACGCGGGACTGCTGCACACGTTAGACGTCTGGGACGGTCACCTTGCCGACCACGGTGGCCGGCTGTTGTCCGCGCGCGTCGAATTGGTTAATCAGCTTCGGCCCGAGGTGGCGAAGGCCTACGAGTTGCTCGCACCCGGGTCGTGGGCCGCCGATCTCGGATATCGCAGCAGTATCGATGGCCAGTTGCACGCCGGCGGCGACCGGGCGCAGTTCGAGGCCGCTCTGCTCGACGCGCTGACGAACCGCCGGGACGCCGAACTTGACCGCGGGGTTTGTTTGGTCGGGCCGCACCGTGACGATCTGGAGCTCACTCTCGGCGGGCAGCTGGCCAAAGGATTTGCGTCCCATGGCGAGTCGTGGTCGATGGCATTGTCGTTGCGGTTGGCGGCCTACGAGTTGTTGCGCTCTGACGGCACGGATCCCGTGCTGTTGCTCGATGACGTGTTCGCCGAGCTGGACACTGCACGTCGGCAGGCGCTGGCCACGGTCGTCGGCTCGGCGCAGCAGGTTCTGGTGACAGCAGCTGTCCCCGAAGACATCCCACCAGGCCTTGGTGGGCGTCGGATCACGATCGAATTGTCCGAAGACGACCACGGCAGGATGTCGGTGCTGAGCCCATGACCGACGACTCGGTGCCCGACCCCGCCCAGCAGCCCTCTGCCGACCCGGCGATGGATCTCGTACGGCGCACGCTGGAGGAGGCTCGCCGCGCAGCGCGTGCCCAGGGCAAAGACGTCGGCCAGGGCCGCCGTTCGGCGTCGACGCGACGGGTGGCGGGACGAGCACGGGGCGGCCGACGAGCCTGGTCGGGCCCCCGCCCCGACGGCCGCGATCCGCAACTGCTGGGGCAGGCGAGCCGCGATCTCGCCGCCACCCGAGGCTGGTCGCAGCGCGTCGCCGCGGGCGGGGTGTTCGGCCGGTGGCGAGCGGTCGTTGGCGACCAGATCGCCGACCATGCCTCCCCCACCGCCCTCACCGACAGCGTGTTGCACGTCACGGCCGAGTCCACGGCCTGGGCGACCCAGCTCCGCATGATGCAAACCCAACTGCTGGCTAAGATCGCGGCCGCGGTGGGCGATGGCGTCGTGATATCGCTGCGGATCACCGGCCCGGTCGCCCCGTCATGGCGCAAGGGCCCCCGCCGCGTCGCCGGTCGAGGGCCCCGCGACACCTACGGATAGCCCGTCGCTGAGAGCCGTCTGAACGCGGCGAATCGGTCTCGCAAGCGCTCGGACGCGGGCAGGGTCGCAAAACCCCGCACACGGCCATATGAGATATGTAGAAACGCCGCTTCAGAATCGGTGCTGACGGCGGTTACCGGTAGACTCGTGACTGACCCGCTCGCGGTAACCGACACCGCTCGCATGCGAACCCCGAGGAGAACTGTCCGAACGTGGCTGCCCAGAGAAAGAAAGCCCAAACGGAATACGGTGCCCAATCGATCACGATTCTCGAGGGGCTGGAGGCCGTCCGCAAACGCCCTGGCATGTACATCGGCTCGACGGGCGAGCGCGGTCTGCACCACCTGATCTGGGAGGTCGTCGACAACGCGGTCGACGAGGCGATGGCGGGCTACGCCACGCGGGTGGACGTGCGGTTGCTGGAAGACGGCGGGGTTGAAGTTATCGACGACGGCCGCGGAATCCCGGTCGAGACGCACGCGTCGGGCATCCCGACGGTCGACGTTGTGATGACGCAACTGCATGCCGGCGGCAAGTTCGACTCCGATGCCTATGCGGTGTCCGGCGGGCTGCACGGCGTTGGCGTGTCGGTGGTCAACGCGCTCTCCAGCCGCCTCGAGGTCGAGATCTGGCGCGACGGCTACGAATGGTCGCAGCACTACGACAACTCCGTCCCGGGCACCCTCAAGCAAGGCGAGAAGACCAAAAAGACCGGTACTACCGTACGGTTCTGGGCTGACGCGGCGGTGTTTGAGACCACGTTGTACGACTTCGAAACCGTCGCTCGGCGGCTCCAGGAGATGGCCTTTCTCAACAAGGGTCTGACGATCACCCTCGTCGACGAGCGCGTCAGCGACGTCGAGGTCGTCGACGAGGTGGTCAGCGACACCGCCGAGGCGCCAAAGTCCGCCGAGGAGAAGGCGGCCGAAGCCGCGGCGCCGCACAAGGTCAAGCACCGCACCTTCCACTACCCCGGTGGACTGGTCGATTACGTCAAGCACATCAACCGCACGAAATCACCCATTCACAACAGCATCGTCGACTTCCAGGGCAGGGGTGACGGTCACGAGGTCGAGATCGCGATGCAGTGGAACGCCGGCTACTCGGAGTCCGTGCACACCTTCGCCAACACCATCAACACCCACGAGGGCGGCACCCACGAGGAGGGCTTCCGCGCGGCGCTGACATCGGTGGTCAACAAGTACGCGAAAGACCGCAAGCTGCTGAAGGATAAGGATCCCAACCTGACCGGTGACGACATCCGCGAGGGACTGGCCGCAGTCATCTCGGTGAAGGTCGCCGAGCCGCAGTTCGAGGGCCAGACCAAGACCAAGCTCGGCAACACCGAGGTGAAGTCATTCGTCCAGCGCGTCTGCAACGAGCAGCTTACTCACTGGTTCGAGTCGAACCCCGCTGAAGCGAAAGTGATTGTGAATAAAGCGGTGTCATCGGCTCAGGCACGCATCGCAGCGCGTAAGGCACGGGAGCTGGTGCGCCGCAAGAGCGCCACCGACATCGGCGGACTCCCCGGCAAGCTGGCGGACTGCCGGTCGACGGATCCGGCTAAGTCAGAACTGTATGTGGTGGAAGGCGATTCGGCTGGCGGCTCGGCGAAGAGCGGCCGCGATTCGATGTTCCAGGCGATCCTGCCGCTGCGCGGCAAGATCATTAACGTCGAGAAGGCCCGTATTGATCGGGTGCTGAAGAACACCGAGGTCCAGGCAATAATCACCGCGCTGGGCACCGGCATTCACGACGAGTTCGACATCTCCAAGCTGCGCTACCACAAGATCGTGCTGATGGCCGACGCCGATGTCGACGGCCAGCACATCTCGACGCTGCTGCTGACGCTGTTGTTCCGGTTCATGCGTCCGCTGATCGAGAACGGCCACGTCTTCCTCGCCCAGCCCCCGCTGTACAAACTCAAGTGGCAGCGCAGCGATCCGGAGTTCGCGTACTCCGACCGGGAACGCGACGGGCTGCTGGAGGCGGGGCTGAAGGCCGGCAAGAAGATCAACAAGGATGACGGCATCCAGCGGTACAAGGGTCTCGGCGAGATGAACGCCAGGGAACTGTGGGAAACCACAATGGATCCGTCGGTGCGGGTGCTGCGCCAGGTGACGCTCGACGACGCTGCCGCCGCCGACGAGCTGTTTTCGGTCCTGATGGGCGAGGACGTGGAGGCCCGCCGCAGCTTCATCACACGTAACGCGAAAGACGTCCGGTTCCTTGACGTTTAGCGAAACCACAAATCGAGAGAAGCCGAGACACGATGACTGATACCACGTTGCCGCCTGGTGACGACTCGGTCGACCGCGTCGAACCGGTCGACATCCAGCAGGAGATGCAGCGCAGCTACATCGATTACGCGATGAGCGTGATCGTGGGCCGCGCACTCCCCGAGGTCCGCGACGGCCTCAAGCCGGTGCACCGGCGCGTGCTGTATGCGATGTTCGACTCCGGCTTCCGCCCGGACCGCAGCCACGCGAAATCCGCTCGCTCCGTTGCTGAAACGATGGGCAATTATCACCCGCACGGCGACGCGTCGATCTATGACACGCTGGTGCGGATGGCGCAGCCATGGTCGCTGCGTTATCCGTTGGTGGACGGCCAGGGCAACTTCGGCTCGCCGGGCAACGACCCGCCCGCCGCCATGAGATACACCGAAGCCCGCCTCACTCCCCTGGCTATGGAGATGCTTCGCGAAATCGACGAAGAGACAGTCGATTTCATTCCGAACTACGATGGTCGCGTCCAGGAGCCGACAGTTCTGCCAAGCAGGTTCCCCAACCTGCTGGCGAACGGATCCGGCGGCATCGCGGTCGGCATGGCCACCAACATTCCGCCGCACAATCTGCGCGAACTCGCGCAGGCGGTGTTTTGGTGCCTGGAGAATTACGATGCTGATGAGGAGAAGACGCTCAAGGCCGTGATGAAACGGGTGAAGGGTCCCGATTTCCCCACCGCAGGCTTGATCGTTGGGTCGCAAGGAATTACCGAGGCCTACACCACCGGCCGGGGCTCGGTCCGCATGCGCGGAGTCGCGGAGATCGAGGAAGACAACAGGGGCCGCACTTCGCTCGTCATCACCGAGTTGCCGTATCAGGTCAACCACGACAACTTCATCACGTCGATCGCCGAGCAGGTCCGCGACGGCAAGCTCAGCGGCATCGCCAACATCGAGGATCAGGGCAGCGAGCGCGTCGGTATCCGAATCGTCATCGAGCTCAAGCGCGATGCCGTCGCCAAGGTGGTCCTGAACAACCTCTACAAGCACACCCAGCTGCAGACGAGCTTCGGCGCGAACATGCTCGCGATCGTCGACGGCGTCCCACGCACGCTGCGTCTCGATCAGCTGATCCGCCACTACGTCGACCACCAGCTCGACGTCATCGTGCGCCGCACCACCTATCGGTTGCGCAAGGCCAACGAGCGCGCCCACATCCTGCGCGGCCTCGTCAAGGCACTCGACGCGCTCGACGAGGTGATCGTGCTGATCCGGGCCTCGCAAACGGTCGACGACGCGCGGGCCGGCTTGATCGAACTTCTCGACATTGACGAGATCCAGGCGCAGGCGATCCTCGACATGCAGCTGCGTCGCCTCGCGGCCCTGGAGCGTCAGCGCATCATCGACGATCTGGCCAAGATCGAAGCGGAGATCGCCGACCTGGAGGACATCCTCGCCAAGCCGGAGCGCCAGCGGGCCATCGTGCGCGACGAGCTCAAAGAGATCGCGGACAAGCACGGCGACGATCGGCGCACCCGGATTGTCGCGGCCGACGGCGAGGTCTCCGACGAGGACCTCATCGCCCGCGAGGACGTGGTTGTCACGATCACCGAGACCGGCTACGCCAAGCGCACCAAAACCGATCTGTACCGCAGCCAAAAGCGCGGCGGGAAAGGCGTCCAGGGTGCCGGGCTCAAGCAGGACGACATCGTCAACCACTTCTTTGTCTGCTCCACCCACGATTGGATCCTGTTCTTCACCACCCAGGGCCGGGTGTATCGCGCGAAGGCCTACGACCTGCCCGAGGCGTCGCGCATCGCGCGCGGCCAGCACGTCGCGAACCTGCTGGCGTTCCAGCCCGAAGAGCGCATCGCGCAGGTGATCCAGATCCGCGGCTATGAGGACGCGCTGTACCTGGTGCTGGCCACCCGCAACGGCCTGGTGAAGAAGTCGAAGCTGAGCGACTTCGACTCCAACCGCTCAGGGGGCATCGTCGCGATCAATCTCCGGAACGGCGACGAGCTGGTCGGCGCGGTGCTGTGCTCGGCCGACGACGACCTGCTGCTGGTGTCGGCCAAGGGCCAGTCGATCCGGTTCACGGCCAGCGACGAGGCCCTGCGTCCCATGGGCCGGGCCACGTCAGGCGTGCAGGGCATGCGGTTCAACACCGACGATGTGCTGCTCTCGCTGAACGTGGTCCGCGAGGGCACATATCTGCTGGTTGCGACCTCCGGAGGGTACGCCAAGCGCACCGCCATCGAGGAGTATCCGGTGCAGGGGCGCGGTGGTAAAGGGGTGCTGACCGTTCAGTACGACCGCCGCCGTGGCACGCTGGTGGGAGCGTTGGTGGTCGACGATGACACCGAGTTGTACGCGATCACCTCGGGCGGCGGCGTGATCCGCACTGCCGCCCGGCAGGTCCGCAAGGCCGGGCGCCAGACCAAGGGAGTCCGATTGATGAACCTGGGCCAGGGCGACACACTAGTTGCCATTGCACGCAACGCCGAGGAAGGCGTCAGCGCCGACAACGCCGCGGACGCCGAGCCGGACTCGACCACGTAAGGAGCCCGAGGTGAGCTCACCGAATGAGCCGGGAAACGGCAACGCGCCCTCGCCGTCGGGCCCGGCGCCCGATCGCGGCGAGCTGCCGCCCTGGGAGCGCAGCGCGTCATCGCGGAGCCCTAGGGCCTCGTCACGACGGCCCGAGACCACTTCGGGTCCGCATCCGGCGCCAACGCTCGATGAGCGGATCAACCGATTCATCTCCGGACCGTCGGCAAGCGGACCAGCACCCGAGCCGCCCGCTCCCACCCGCACGGAAGCTCCGGTGACCACCCGCACCGACGCCTTGCGTAGCGAGCTGCCCGATCTGTCCGCACCGAGCGGGCGGCCGCCGCGGCGCAAGCTGACGACGGGCCGGCCGCCGGCCGAGGCCCCGTCGCGGGCCAGCCGGATGGAGGTCGGCACCCGCACCAGCGGTCCGGTGCGTGCCACCATGCAGATTCGCCGCGTCGACCCGTGGAGCGTGCTGAAGGTGTCGCTCGTACTGTCGGTGGCGCTGTTCTTTGTCTGGATGATCGCGGTCGCGTTCCTGTACCTCGTGCTCGGTGGCATGGGCGTGTGGGCCAAGCTCAACAGCAACGTCGGCGACCTACTGAACAACACCTCGAGCAGCGAACTGGTGTCCAGTGGGACGATATTCGGCAGTGCCGCACTCATCGGCTTGGTGAACATCGTGCTGTTGACCGCGATGGCAACCGTCGGTGCGTTCATCTACAACCTCACCACCGACCTCGTTGGCGGCGTCGAGGTCACGCTGGCCGATCGGGATTAGATCCACCGCCCCAGGGTGCGGTAATCTCGTCGCTCGGTCCTACGCAGGTATGGGGCTATAGCTCAGGCGGTTAGAGCGCTTCGCTGATAACGAAGAGGTCGGAGGTTCGAGTCCTCCTAGCCCCACGAAGAGGTGTCGATCATGAGAAGAACAGTCCTTCTCCTGCTGGCAGCCATTGCGGTGGTGATACTGATCGTGCGGTCGCGAAACGCCGCTGAGGTCTGGCACAC
>JAFAWC010000696.1 GCA_019242135.1 Mycobacteriaceae bacterium
GAAAGTGTCCAAGTTGAAGGGGGTATCGATTGATGCCGATATTGAATTGATCGGAACTGAAGCTGCGCGGGGCGCGTACGGTCTGGTCCGACGGAAACAACATCGCCCGCGTTTCGCGGGCGATGCCGATCGGGTCTATGACCGCGCGGCCGTAAAAGCCGCGCGGTGATTGATTTTTTCAGTCGACATCGGCCTGGAGCCTGAGGTGGGGCAGGATCTTTGTGCCTTCGCGCTGCACGGCCTTGAGCTCATCCGGATCGAGGCCCAGTGCCTTGAGGATAGTCGGGGCGATCTGCATGTTGCTGGTCGCGGTATCCACCACGCGCGGGGCCAGTCGCGGATTGGACACCACCAGCAAGGTATGGGTGTTATCGTCCTCATTGGCGATGGTCGGGGTGGTGCCCTTGAAGCCGCCGTGCTCCGACAGCTTCTTCTTGCTGCCGCTGTAGATGGTGCCGTGCAGCGGCTGGATGATGATATCAGGCACGCGGCCACCGGCGGGATTACCCCACACATCCTTCACCGCGGCGTCCGCGGCCGGGACGTCGGCGTAGATCTTGTCGATTCGCACGTCCAGCTTCGTGTATTGCTTGAAATTCCGCAGCGCGTTGACCGCCGCCGCGGTGTCGCTGTGGTTGGTGAGCCACAGCAGCGATACGTCGTCGGCCGTCTCCTGGGCGAGCGAGATGCCGGCGGCGCTCAACACGTCGGCCGGGTCGGCCACGTCCTTGACCGCATAGGCGTTGCTGCCCGGCTGCATGTGCAGCGTGCTGACATCGATCGGCGATTGACCGTGCTTCGCGCCGACGATGAACAGGGTTGAGTCGAGCTGCCCCGTCTTCTCCAACGCGGAGAGCATGCTGCCCAGCGCCTCATCCACATAATCCAGCGACTGCTGCACCGGGGGCTGCGGGTTGAGGCTCGAATCATAGCCGCCACGCACGACGTAGGGAGCTGCGCAGGTCGACGTCAGGCTCAACGCATCTCCGGGGTTGGCTCCAGCACATTGCATCGCCTTCGTCACCTTCTGCGCGACGCTGACCGCCTGGAAGTTCATGCCGTAGATCGCCGGCGTGCCCTTCGGGTCGCGGGTCTTGCCGTCCGCCTCGAGGCCCTTGATCCAGTTGAGCACACGCTCGACCTTGATCTGATCGTACATCCGCGTTTCGGCCGGGTCGGTGGTCCAGTCGTCGCCGAAGCTCACCACCATGCCGCCCGGCAGCGTGACGTCGCAGTGCGCGGGGGCGATCGGGTCGCAGCTCGACGGGTTCTTCGGATATTTGACCGGGTTCAGATTGTTCAG
Source organism: Mycobacteriaceae bacterium (assembly GCA_019242135.1). Classification (GTDB taxonomy): domain Bacteria; phylum Actinomycetota; class Actinomycetes; order Mycobacteriales; family Mycobacteriaceae; genus Mycobacterium. The sequence goes on from JAFAWC010000696.1 coordinate 1,304, forward strand.
AGTGAAGCTCACCGCGGTCGAATTGATCTCCGGCGCATACAGCTCATCGAGGCCCTTGCCCGAATGTCCGCTCACGATCTCGTAGGCGGGATGCTTGTCGGACCAGGCGGTGTGCAGGCCGGCCTCGCGGATGACCTCGAACACGGTGTTGGTCTCGTGCTCGAGGTACATGTGCGGATAGACCGGCACGCAGGTGCCGTCCTCGGTCTTGCGGCCGGCCATGTGGGTCGTATCCAGCACGTTCCAGAGATCGGTCACCTGGCCCGCCGCAATGTTCCACGACGAGTCCAGGTACTCGAAGTTGGACACTTCGGTCCCGGCCGGGCCGGAGCACGCCTTGCCCCCGTTCGCGGCGGACGGCGGGTACAGGGTGTGATCGTAGGTGTCGTCGTAGAACACGCCATGCGAAATCGGTGTGCCGCCGGTGAAGAAGGCGAGCAGGCCCGGGAAGGAGTCGGACGGGCGCGAGGTGGAATTGGCTGTGTACCGCACGCCGCTTCCCGCCAGCTTGGCGAGGGCCGAATTCTTGCGGTTCTTGAGGTACCAATCCAGGTCGGCCTGATGCATGCCATCGACGCTGATCACCAGCACATGCTTGTAGCTGCCCCCGCCCTTATCATCCCCGTCGGCGCGCGCGAACGACGGAGCGAGCAGTGAAAGCGAGAGGGTCGAGGCAAAAGCGATCGCGACGGCCGCGAGTGGCCGTTTTTCGTTTCTCATTGACGAGCTCCCCAGTGAGGTCAGTTGTTAAAGACGTGCACGCGTGCGACGCCGCGCGACGGTGAGGCCGCGTTCGTCGTTGCATGCGTCAATGTGTAGCGTTGGGAAAACTAGGTAGCGGCGATGAACGTCCAATGACGCCGCGGTTACGCGGCACACGAAAATTTTTGTGTGCGTGATGGCGTCAGTTCAAACTAATGCCAGGTTTGTCGGGTGGACGCCCGCGAAAATGCGCTGGATGCTCTCGTTGCCGAGACCGAAGACGTGCCCGAACAGATCGGCGAACAGCGAGCGATAGTCGGTCAGCACGGGATAGTCGCGGTTCTGGAACAGATGCGGCTGCTCGACCTTGACCTGTTCGCCAAGGATACGGCCGCCATTGATGCCGCCGCCAAGCACCCAATACACGCTGCCATGCCCATGATCGGTGCCGCGATCGCCGTTCTCGCGGAAGGTGCGGCCGAATTCGGAGATCACCACCACCACCGTATCGCGCCAAGCGGCCGGCCCGACTTCCTCGGAGAAGCCGACAAGCGCGCGTCCGAGCTCGCCGAGCCGATCGGCGAGATAGCCGTTGGAAGCACCCTGGTTGACATGGGTGTCCCAGCCGCCGACGTCG
>JAFAWC010000041.1 GCA_019242135.1 Mycobacteriaceae bacterium
GGGACGGTTGAGTCGCGAAATCGAGGAGTCGATGGACGACAGCGACGCATTCTCGACGTTCGTCACGGCGCATCGACTGTGAATCTGTGGCGGTGACTGCGCAGGTTATGTGTCCCGTTCGGCGGTTCTGGCACCGATAACCTGCACAGTCGACGGCGGGCATCGGCTTCGCCAACCGGTTGGTTAGGATCGCGTCATCGCCAGGCGTATCGCCGTCGACAAGGACCGTCACGGAAGGACCGGGCATGACCGCCGACTCTGTTGCAGCCGCAGCGCCCTCCACCACTCAATCCGACATCGCCGGCACCGTCGGCCGGCTCCGTCGCACCTTCGCCAGTGGCCGCACGAGAAACGTCGACTGGCGCAAGGACCAGCTGCTCAAGCTGGAGAAGATGATGGTCGAGAAGGAAGCGGAGATCGCGGCCGCGCTCGCGGAGGACCTCGACCGCACGCCGTTCGAGGCGTGGCTGGCCGACTCGGCGAGCACCGCGGCCGAGGCCCGTTTTGCCGCCAAACGGGTGAAGCGGTGGACCCGCCGGCGGTACCGGTTGCTCGAGCTCTCGCAGCTTCCCGGCCGCGGCTGGATCGAGTACGAGCCCTACGGCACGGTGCTGATCATCGGTGCCTGGAACTACCCGATCTACCTGACCCTGGGACCGCTGGTCGGAGCGCTGGCGGCGGGAAACACCGTGGTGCTCAAGCCTTCTGAGATTGCGCCTGCGTCGGCGCGGCTGATGGCGCAGCTCGTGCCGGAATACCTGGACTCCGACGCCGTCGCCGTGGTCGAAGGGGACGGCGCGGTGAGCCAGGAACTGATCGCGCAGGGCTTCGACCGGGTGATGTTCACCGGCGGCACCGACATCGGTCGCAAGGTCTACGAGGGTGCCGCGCCGCATCTGACGCCGGTGACGCTGGAGTTGGGCGGGAAGAGCCCGGTCATCGTCGCGGAGGACGGCGATGTCGACGTGGCGGCCAAACGCATCGCGTGGATCAAGCTGATGAATTCCGGCCAGACGTGTGTCGCGCCCGACTACGTGGTGGCCGACGCGAAGATTCGAGACGAACTTGTCGGCAAGATCGGTGAGGCGCTCACGGCGATGCAGTCCGGGGAGGCGGACGGCAAGAAGATCGTCAACCAGCGCCAGTTCGACCGGCTGACTGGCTATCTGGCCACCACCAAGGGCACCGTCGCACTGGGCGGCGGGTCGGACGCGGCAAAGTTGCGGATCGAGCCGACGGTGGTTGTCGACCCGGATCCCGACGAGCCGCTGATGACAAACGAGATCTTCGGGCCGATCCTGCCGGTGATCACCGTGGATTCCCTGGACGAGGCGATCGCGTTCGTCAACTCGCGGCCCAAGCCGCTGGCCGCGTACCTGTTCACGAAGACGAAGAACGTACGCGAGAAGGTGATCAAGGAGGTGCCGGCGGGCGGGATGCTGGTCAACCACCTGGCGTTTCAGGTCACCACGGCGCGGCTGCCGTTCGGCGGTGTCGGCCCGTCAGGCATCGGCGCCTACCACGGCAGGTTCGGATTCGAGGAGTTCAGCCACCGCAAGTCGGTGCTGACCAAACCGACCCGGCCGGACCTGTCACAAATGCTCTACCCGCCGTACACCGACCGGGCGTGGAAGCTGGCGCGCCGGCTGTTCTGAACGTCCTTGCAGTTCGCGGGGTCCATCCCGTTTCCCCATAACGTACGAAAGGAAGCTCATGCCAGGAGTGCAGGATCGCGTCATCGCCGTCACCGGAGCCGGCGGAGGTCTCGGCCGGGAGTACGCCCTCACCCTGGCGAAGGAGGGCGCGAGCGTGGTGGTCAACGATCTCGGCGGAGCCCGCGACGGCACCGGCTCGGGATCGGCGATGGCCGACCAGGTGGTGGCCGAGATCAAGGCGGCCGGCGGGCGCGCGGTGGCCAACTATGACAGCGTCGCCGAGGCCGAGGGCGCCGAGAAGATCGTCAAGACCGCGCTCGACGAATTCGGCGCGATCCACGGCGTGGTGAGCAACGCCGGCATTCTTCGCGACGGCACGTTTCACAAGATGCCGTTCGAGAACTGGGACGCGGTGCTCAAGGTGCACCTGTACGGCGGCTACAACGTGATCCGCGCGGCCTGGCCGCACTTCCGCGAGAACAGCTTCGGCCGCGTCGTCGTCGCCACCTCGACCAGCGGCCTGTTCGGCAACTTCGGTCAGGCCAACTACAGCGCCGCTAAGCTCGGCCTGGTCGGACTGATCAACACGCTGGCCCAGGAGGGCGCGAAGTACAACATCAAGACAAACGCCGTCGCGCCCATCGCGGCCACCCGGATGACGCAGGACATCCTGCCGCCGGAGGTCTTCGAGAAGCTGACGCCGGAGTACGTGGCCCCGGTGGTGGCGTATCTGATGAGCGAGGAGAACCCCGACACCGCATCGGTGTTCATCGTC
>JAFAWC010000201.1 GCA_019242135.1 Mycobacteriaceae bacterium
GGCGGGCCCGCGGCGGCGGCAGGTCTGCCGACCGGAGCGATCATCACCCGGGTCGACGACCGGGTGATCGACAGCGCCGACGCGCTAGTCGCTGCGGTGCGCTCGAAAGCGCCCGGCGAAGCGATCACCCTGACTTACACCGACCCGTCCGGCGCGACGAAGACCATCAGGGTCACGCTCGGCACCGCCGCACAATAGGTCTTATCCCGCTCACAGCAACTGTCGAGCTAATTCACAGCGCACGCATAGTTCGCGAACCGTGATCATGCTGCGGTGCAGCAGTGACCGCGGTGCTTCAAGGTTTCAAGGAATGGGTGCACCGGTGCCCGACGCGACGTGGAAGTTCGACGCGTCCAGCGGTCGGCTGATCATCAGAACGGGCGTGACCGGGCGTGCCGCCCGGATGGGTCACCGGCTGACCATCGCGATGACGTCCTGGCGGGCCGAGGTCACGTGGACGGACGAGCAACCCCGCACGGTGGAACTGATCGTCGACGTGGCATCGCTGGAGGTACTTCGCGGCGAGGGTGGGGTCACGCCGCTGACCGGTCCGGAGAAAGCGCTGGCGCGGGCGAACGCGCTGAAGACCCTCGGGGCGGACCGGTTTCGAACGATCGACTTTCGGGCCGATGAGATCGCGCAGAGGGACGGCGGATATCGGCTCACCGGAACGCTTCAGATCCGCGGGACGTCCCGGCCCTGCGATATCGATCTGCGCGTGCAGGACGTCGGCGACACCTGGGGCATGTCATGCGAGGCGCAGGTTCGCCAATCCGAGTTCGGCGTCCAGCCGTACTCGATGTTCATGGGTTCGATGAAGGTCACCGACGAGGTGACGGTGTCGTTCGTGGCGTCACGGTCCAAGGAGCGCTGAGCCCGCGGTGGAAGGTTGTTCGCAGGTTTCGGCGCTGCGGCCGTGAGGAATACGTAATACGAATCGACATGAAAGCACTCGCTTCGATTATCAGGGCGGCCGAGCGCTTCTCGGCGTGGGTGCGGCGCGGCTATCCCGGCCAGGCGCCGGGTCCCCACGTGGCGCTGGTCGCGTTGTGCGGCAAGGAAGCCCCGCCCGATCCCGCGCAAGGGTGAATTCGGTGCACGCTTAGCATCGCTGTTCATGACCAAGGATTTCCGGTTCGGCGTCGGGCTGTTGCCGAAAAACTCGCGGTCGGCGTGGCAGGACGCCGCCCGGCGCGTCGAGGGACTCGGGTTCGACATCCTGCACGTGCCCGACCATCTCGGCGCGCCGGCGCCGTTTCCGTCGCTGGTGGCCGCCGCCGAGGTGACCACCATCCGGCTCGGCACCTTCGTGCTGAACGCGGGGTTTTACAAGCCGGCGCTGCTGGCGCGAGACGTCGAGGCGCTGGACATGCTCAGCGAGGGCCGTTTCGAACTCGGGCTCGGAACGGGTTACGTCCGCGAGGAGTTCGAGGCCGCCGAACTGCCCTTCGAAAGTGCCGGACGGCGCGTCGACCACCTCGAGCACATGACCTCGTACATGCAGTCGCACGTCTCACGCGTGCCGCTGCTGATCGCGGGCTCCGGTGACCGCGTGCTGACGCTCGCCGCGCAGCGCGCCAACATCATCGGCATCGCGGGCGGACATATCGACGCGCGCGTCGAGCTCGTGCGGCGGGCTGCTGGGGACCGTTTCGACGACCTCGAACTCAACCTCGGCATCATCGGCGTTCCGCGCGACGGCACCGGTGTCCCCAGTTTGTCGCTGGCCCGGCGGTACTCGGCCGGTCTGCCCGACGACGAGTTGCTGAAGCACCCGGGTGTGCTGGCCGGTACGCCGCGAGACATCGCAGACACGCTGCGAAGCCACCGCGAGACGTACGGGCTGACGTATTTCACCGTGCAGGAACATCATGCGGAAAGCTTCGCGAAGGTGATCGCGGAGCTGCGCTGAAGTTCGACCTGGCTTGGGTGCCGCTGTAGGAGTGGATGGTGAATTCCGAGGGAGCGCCAATCGCTTGCGCCTTAATGCCTTGCAATTGACCTCCGAGCATAATGCTCGTATGTTGACCTTGTGGTGAATTCGTTGTGGACGATCGACCAGGCAGCCCAACACTGGGGGGTCAGCCCCTCCCGGGCTCGAGCGATCCTCGCGACCCGCCACATCGGCCGGGTCAGCGGATACCCAGCGAGTGAGATTAAAGCTGTCCAACGTCGCCAGGGCGCCCGTACCGATCTGGTTCAGTCACCCGACCGGTGCCGATCACGCCCGGATGCAATCAGCGTCGCCGACGTTGCGGCGGGTATGCGCAAAGCCACCGAGCCGGTACGGCTGCGGATGTTCTTC
>JAFAWC010000548.1 GCA_019242135.1 Mycobacteriaceae bacterium
GGTTGATGGCCAAAGGCGGATTGGTCGACATGCTCACCGCCCGCAACGGCCCTCTGGAGCAGACCGTCGTCGTCGCCGAGACGCTGAACCGGCTGGCGCCCAACTTGGAGGCGTTGTCGCCGACGATCGACATGCTGCGGGATGCGGTCGAGTCGTTGACCGCGATGGCCAATCCGTTGACGAACATTGCCGACCGTTTCACGCTGCGGCCGCGATCGCGCCGGCCTCGCAACGCGCCGCCGCTGCAGCCCCGGATCGTGTCATCGGAGCGAGTCATCTCCGAGGACGACGACGGCGGCTGACCCGATACGCTAGGGGACCTGCCTCCTTAGCTCAGTGGTAGAGCACTCGCCTTGTAAGCGAGCGGTCGTCAGTTCAATCCTGACAGGAGGCTCCCCAAGATGGCCAGCGACGCCGCGGTGACGCGCAGAGCGTGGGCGGTGATGCGCGGGAACACGGGTGTGGTCGGCCTGTCGCCGTTCTTCGCCTCCTGCGCCCGTGCCGCGTTGGCTGCCTGCTGGGAGACAACACCCGGCGTAATTCGCTGTCATCCTTAGTTTCATGTCCGACACCAGGCACGTCGTCTTGATTCACGGCAACTTGGGACGTGGTGAGCAGTTAGCTCCGGCCCGCGCCGCTTTCGAAGAGCGTGGATACACGGTGCACACGCCGACGCTGCGCCATCACGAACTGCCCATGCGAGAGGGCGCGATGAAAATCGCCTCACTCAGCCTCCGCGACTACACCGACGACTTAGTGACGTTCGTGGATTCGCTGGATAGCCCACCGCTTCTAATAGGTCATTCGATGGGCGGGCTGCTGGCGCAGCTGGTCGCCGCGCGCAAACGGCACGCTGGCTTAGTGGCGGCTTGCCCTGCCCCGGCGGCGGGAATCCTCGGTACGACCCGCACAAATCTACGCATGTCCCTCCCGTGGTTCTTAAGGCGACGGCCCTGGGCCAAGCCGGTGCAACCCCCGACGTCGCAGCAGTTTCGACGGTGGGTCGCCAACACCCAGAGCGATGACATCGCGGACAAAATCCACGACGGGTTAGTCTGCGAATCCGGGCGGGCGAACTGGGAGATACTGCTTGCCGCGGTCAAGCTTTCCAAGGCCACCGTTGTGAACTACGCGGCGGTCACCAGCCCGGTGCTGGTGATCGGCGGCGAGTGCGACCGCATCGTGCCAGCCAAAGTCGTGCGTCAGACCGCAGCCAGGTATCAGCACGGCACCTCCGTCGAGATTCCCCATTCGGACCACATGGTGTTTTCAGGGGCGGCGCTGCCGGTCACCATGGACCACATTGACGACTGGATTGTCTCTCGTGGCGGCTATCAGCGCTCGAAGGCCAAGGAGTAGCGGGTACATCGTTGCACCGTCAATGGATTCGCGGATGATGTCGGCGTGTCCAGCGTGCCGTGCCAGTTCCTCGATGATATGTAAGAGCACCCATCGAGCCGTCCAGTGAGGATCCGGCGGTTCCGCCCCTCCGGCGCACCCATGACAGCGTCGTTGAGATCTATTCGAATCCGCCTGCGGCGCCCGACTATTTTGGGGCCGCCGGCGTTTCACGTCCGGGAGTGTGTTCGGCCTTCGGAGGTTCCGCCGTCGCGCAACATGGCGATGGTGACAGCCCCGCGCCGGATGGCCTCGTTGGCCAAACGCACCCGACGCTCTCCCTCTGCGGGAATCGCGAACTTGTCGTACAAGTTCTGCAGATGCTGTTTGACTGCGGCCTCGGTAACGAATAGCTCCTGAGCCATCCGGCGGACCGATGCAGCCTCAGGAAACGGGTCGTCGGAAACCAACGGCTGGCACAAGACCACCAGGACCTCGAGTTCGCGCCGGGTCAGGCGCGGCGGGGCCAGGGCGGGGGCGGCAGAGATCGTCGACTCACCACCCGTTGATTCGTCAGCTTCCTTTACCTGCCAGAAGGTCAACCGTGACTTGCCGACTCGTAGCTCGTCCCCCGAACGCAGGACGCGTTCGGCAGTGATTTTCGCTCCGTTGACATAGGTGCCGTTGCGGCTACCGACATCCCTTACCGACCAAGCAAATCCGAGGTCTTCGAGGACAGCATGTAAACGTGAAACGGTCGAATCATGCTTGAGCGACACGAGATTGGTTGACGCTTTGCCGATAGTCACACGTTGGCCACTCAGCGTGATCAGTTCCCGTCCTGACGGTTTCCAGACTTCCAGGTGGGAAGGCATGCCAACAGCCTAGTTCACGTCCCGGGAGCGCAGATCAATGTTTCGCCTGCGTTCCACGACAAGAATCCGCCGAGAGACGATCCCGTGAAGGGGCAGGCCGGCGCAGCCGTGGTGGCGCGGAGTTTCCGTGGTCATCTAGTCCTTTCCGTCGGTGTCGACGAGCCGCATCCAGCCGAATTCATCCGGAGTTTGGCCGGAGTGGATGTCGAGCAATGTCTCCAACAGCCGCGACGTGACCGGGCCTGCAGTGCCGTCTCCCACCGGCCAATCCCGCTGAGCGGCGACCACGTGCCCGACCGGGACAATCCCGCGGGCGGTGCCGCATGCGAACGTTTCGGTGATGCGCCCATCCCGGCAGCTTTTCTCCCACTCGTCGACTGTGAGCGGCTCCTCCGAGACCGGGTAACCAAGCGATCCCACCAACCGCAGGATCGAGTCTCGGGTGATGCCCGCCAACAGGGTTCCACTCAACGGCGGCGTGCGCAGGCGGGGTCCGTCGCTGGTCGACTCCACGAAAAACAGGTTGCAACCGCCCGCTTCCTCGATGTACCGGCGCTCTTGCGCGTCCAGCCACACGATCTCGTCGCAGTCGTGGGCCGCAGCCTGTTGCTGGGCGATGAAGGCGCCCCCATAGTTCCCGCCACACTTCGCCGCACCGGTACCCCCGGGCGCCGCCCGGATATACTCGGGTGCTGCCCACACCCGAAGTGGCTTGGGCTCCACGCATGCGGGCCGCGCCGGGGTGCCGATCACTGCAAACAGGTACTCCTCGGCAGGACGCAGGCCCAGGCCCGTCTGCGCCGCGATCATGAACGGCCGCAAATAGAAGCTGTGCCCGCGAGAGCCTGGCACCCAGGCGCCATCGGCCCGCAGCAGCGTCTCCACCGCCGCGACGAAGTTGTTCTCGGGCAGCGTCGGCATGGCCATTCGGCGCGCAGAGCTGTTGAACCTGCGGGCATGGTCGGCGGGCCGAAACAGTGCTCGCTGACCGTTAGGGCGCCAGAACGCCTTCATGCCCTCGAAAATCGTCTGGCCGTAATGCAACGCCATGGTGGCCGGGTGAAGCGAAAACGCGGTGAGCGGCCCCACCTTCGCGTCGTGCC
>JAFAWC010000610.1 GCA_019242135.1 Mycobacteriaceae bacterium
GAGCGTCAGCTCGCGGTCATGCTGGGCGGTCCCGAGCGCGCCGAGTTCTTCGCCAAGGCCCAGCCGTGGTTATCGGATCGAACGGTTGGCGAGATCGTCGAACTAAGCCAGGCGCTGCGCATTCCCGCCGCTCCGGTCAACGACGGCGCCACCGCACCGCAGTGCCCGCAGTATCGCGACCGCGGGTTCTACCTGCAGGCCGCTGGCGACGGCTGGTCGTTTCGACGCCCCGGCAAGCCATTTCGGCTGACGGGGAGTCCCGCGACGCCCCCGCGGCCCGCACCGCGCCTGGGGGTAAGCGGGCACGTGCCCGATGGCACCGAGTCGAGCGACAGCCTGCGGTTTGGTTGCGCCGATCGGTCACTGCCGTTCGCCGGGATCAAAGTCGTTGATTTCACCACGTTTTGGGCAGGCGCATACCTCACCTGCTACCTCGGTGCGTTCGGCGCGGACATCGTGAAGGTGGAATCGATCCAACGACCCGACGGGCACCGCTATTCGGGTGCCTGGTCATATGAGGGCGCCCGCTGGTATGAGCGCAGCGCGATGTGGCAGGCCACGAATCTCAACAAGCGCGACGTCACACTCGATCTCACCTCCGAGCGCGGTCGCGAACTGGTGCGTCGTCTCCTGCGCGGGGCCGATGTCGTTGTAGAAAATTTCTCTCCGCGGGTCATCGAGCAGTTCGGGCTGGACTATGACTCGTTGACCCGACTCACCCCCGACGTCATATTCGTGCGCATGCCCGGATTCGGCCTGGCGGGACCCTGGCGCGACTACGTCGGCTGGGCATTCAACATCGAGCAGGTGTCGGGAATGTCGGCCGTCACCGGCTACGCCGACGGGCCGCCGTGCAACCTGGGGGGACCCGCCGACCCGATCGTCGGCGCGCACGCCGGCGTCGCGCTGCTCGCCGCCCTGGAGCACCGGCGGCGCACCGGCGAGGGCCAGCTCATCGAGATCGCGCAAATAGAAGTCGCGGCGTGCCTGGCCGCCGAGCCGGTGATCGAGTACTCGATGACCGGGACAGTTCCGCAGCGCAACGGCAATCGTCACCGCGGCTACGTCCAGGGTGTCTACCCGACCGCAACGGCCGACGGATGGGTGGCCATCTGCCTGCGGGACAACACCGACTGGGCGCAGATGGTGACCGCAATGGCGCGTCCCGAACTGCTCGACGATCCCCGATTCGGGTCGCCTTCGCAACGCGAAATCTCACATGACGACGTGGATGCTGTCATCGCCGAGTGGACGCGCGCATTGGCCGCGGAACAGATCGTCAAGACTCTTAGCGCCCGGCGTGTTCCCGTCGAGCAGGTGCTCACCCCCGACCGGATGTATGACATACCTCAGCTCGAGGCCCGCGGGTATTACCAGGAGTTGGAGCACCCCATCACGGGGGCACACCGCTACCCCGGATGGCCGTTCACGATCACACCCGGGCCCAGCCGGCACCACCGGTGCGCGCCTCCCACACTCGGGCAGCACAACGCGGAGATCCTCGGCGAGCTCGGCGTCGCGCGTAAAGAACTGGACGCCCTGCGGGAGCAGGCGGTCATCGGCGAAGCCGCGCTCAACGATTGACCGCTGTCAGTGGCACGCAGGAAATTCTGTAGGGTGATGGCCCGGCATCGATCTGCCGGAGTCCAATCAGGAGCAGCCCCGTGACCCTCAACACCATCGCACTCGAGCTGGTGCCGCCCAACGTCGAAAGCGGGCCGCAGCGGGCGTTGGCGGATGCGAGTAAGGTGCTGCAGTTCGCCGCGGAATCAGGAATCGACGGCCGGATCGGCCACGTCATGATCCCAGGAATGATCGCAGAAGAAGACGACCGGCCCATCGAGATGAAGCCCAAGCTGGACGTGCTGGACTTCTGGTCGCTCATCGGACCGCAGCTGCCGGGGGTGAAGGGCCTGTGCACCCAGGTCACGGCGTTCCTCGAGGAGCGATCGCTGCGCGAGCGGCTGAGGAATCTGCGCGCCGCCGGCTTCGAGGGCATCGTGTTCGTCGGCGTACCGCGCACGATGAATGACGGTGAGGGCTCCGGCGTCGCGCCGACCGACGCCCTGTCGATGTATGACCAGCTGGTCGCGAACCGGGGTGTGATCCTCATCCCCACCCGCGAAGGGGAGCAGGGCCGGTTCAACTTCAAATGCGATCAGGGGGCGACGTTCGGGATGACGCAGCTGCTGTATTCCGACGCGATCGTGAGGTTTTTGACGGAGTTCGCCAAGAGCAGCGACCATCGGCCCGAAATCCTGCTGTCGTTCGGCTTCGTTCCGAAGGTCGAGAACCGCGTCGGGCTGATCGACTGGCTGATCCAGGACCCCGGAAACGCGGCGGTGGCCGACGAGCAGGCGTTCGTCAAAAGGCTGGCGGGCGGCGAACCGGCGCAGAAGCGCCGGCTGATGGTCGACTTGTACAAGCGGGTGATCGACGGTGTCGGCGACCTCGGCTATCCGCTGAGCATTCATTTCGAGGCGACCTACGGTGTGTCGGCGGCCGCGTTCGAGACCTTCGCCGAGATGCTCGGCTACTGGTCGCCGGTGCGGCAGGCCGCCTGAGCGCGGAACTCAGCCGAGGGCACTGCCCTTGCGCCACTGGTCCCACGGAATGGTCCAGTCGCCGTTCTGGCCGATCTGCAGCGGCGGGCCGCCGGTGTTACGGATTTCCACGACATCGCCGGGCCGGGAGAAGTTGAAGAACCAGGTGGCGTTGTCCGCGTTGAGGTTCAGACATCCGTGCGAGGTGTCGGTGTTGCCCTGGGCCCACACGGTGCTGTCCAGTTCATGCAGGTAGATGCCGTCGGTGCTGATGCGCGTGGCGTACTTGATGGTTTCGCGGTATCCCAGCCGGGAGTTGATCGGCAGTCCGAAGGTCGACGAATCCATGATCACCGGATTGCCCTTGTCCAAAACGGTGTACACCCCCGGCGGGGTCCAAAACGACAGTGTCCGGCCGGCGATCTGCTGGGTTCCGCCCATGCCCATCGACGTCGGCATCGTGCGCACCAGTTTCCCGTTCTCGTAGACGCTGACCTGTTTGGTGCTGTCGTCGGCGATCGACACGTGCGAGTCGCCGATCGTGAACGAAACGCGGCTGTCTTCTTGGCCGTAGAGCCCGCGGCCGAGCGCCGCGCCGTAGATGTTGGCCGACACGGTCACCGCGGTGCCGGGCGCGAAGTACTGCGCGGGACGCCAGTGCGCGTTCTGGTCGTCCACCCAGTACCAGCTACCCGCGACGGCGGGCGACGTGGTGACAGTCAACCGGCGCTCGGCGGCGGACCGATCACCGACCGGCTCATCGAAATGGGCGACGACCACTGTTCCGACGCCGTAGACCCCGGCGTCGGACAAGGTAGCTCCGGAGGTGGTGTTCAGATACACCTTGACCTGGTTGCCGGGGGTCAGCGTGGAAAAGCGCGAGACCTCGGTGGTGGTGACGCCGCCGGCGCCGCGGCTCGTCGCGGTGATCGTGTAGGTGCGCCCGTACCCGAGGACCACGTCGGGTTTCCACGAGCTGTTGTCGGGCGTCATGATGCCGGCGATCGGCTTGCCCGCCTCGTTCACCATCTGCACATCGGTCAGCTTCCCGCTCGCGGCAGTGACCGACACCGGCGCGAGGGGATCGACGTCCTGCGCGTCGGGGCCCGGGACGATGTGCACCTCCGCAGCGGTGGGCGGCGGTGCGGCCGGGCTGCCCGCCACGATGGTTGCGCAGCCGGAGGCGCACCGCAGCAGCGTCGCGGCCGAGACCGTGACCGAAATCGCCACAACAACGATGAGGGCGGCAACGCCCAGCGCGCGGACATGCTGACTGAAAGTCAAGGAGACGTCTCCAGGATCGGTTGGGCACGGTAGCCCAGCGGGGTGGTTGCGGGGGGTCGTTCGGCGGCCGAGCGGGCCACGGCCGAGCAAGCACAGCCAGTGGTGTCGGCGCCAATTTTAGTGGGGGACCGGCTGTCCTTTACAACTCGAGGCGCGTCAGACCGGTCACACCCGCGCTCGGTGAGCGCCTGGCGCGGGATCCCGCGCCGATAGCGCCGGGTCGACTGTCAGGCCAGGGATTGCAACCACGCGCGGTGCAGCGCCGCGTAGCGACCGTCGCTGCGGGTGATGAGGTCGCCGGGCGGGCCGTCCTCGACGACGCGGCCGTGCTCGAGCACCAGCACCCGGTCGGCGGTCTGCACGGTGGAGAGCCGGTGGGCAATGACGAGTGCGGTCCGGCCGGCGAGCACCGTCTGCAGCGCGTGATGCACGGTGCGCTCGCTCGGAATGTCCAGCGACGACGTCGCCTCATCGAGAATCAGCACGGCCGGGTCGGCGAGAAACGCGCGCGCGAACGCGATCAGCTGGCGCTGGCCCGCCGACAACCGGCCGCCGCGCTTGGCGACGTCGGTGTCGTAGCCGTCGGGCAGCGCGGCAATGAACCCGTCGGCCCCGACAGCGGTTGCGGCCGCGCTAATCTCCTCGGCCGTGGCGTCGGGCCGGCCGAAGCGGATGTTGTCGGCGACGGTGCCGCCGAACATGAAGTTCTCCTGGGTGACCATCACGATGTGGCGGCGCAGCTCGCTTTGCGCCAGGTCTCGCAGGTCGACGCCGTCGAGGGTCACCGAGCCCGAGATCGGGTCGTAGAACCGGGCGATCAGCTTGGCGATCGTCGTCTTGCCCGCCCCGGTGGTACCGACGAGGGCGACGGTCTGGCCCGCGGGAACGGTGAGGTCGAGACCGGGCAGCACCGGACGGCCGGGCACGTAGGAGAACTTCACGTCGTGGAATGCGAGCTCGCCGCGCACGTGGTCAAGTGCGAGCGGCCGCGGCGGGTCGGTGATGGCCGGCCGCTGGGCCAGCACTCCGGCCAGCTTCTCCAATGCTGACGCCGCCGACTGGAAGGTGTTGAAGAACTGCGAGATGTCCTGCATCGGCTCGAAGAACATCCTCAGGTACAGCAGGAAGGCCGCCAGCGTGCCGATCGTCATCGCGTTGTGCAGCACCAAATAACCGCCGTAGAGCAGCACCACACCGGTGGTGAGGTTGCCGACCAGCTTCACGCCCGGCATGAAGATCGCCAGCAGCCTGAAGGTCCTCTCGTTGATCGCGCGGTAGCGGTCCGCGACGTCGGAGAAGATCTCCTGGTTGCGGGGCTCGCGGCGATACGCCTGCACGGCCTTGATTCCGGTCATGGTCTCG
>JAFAWC010000039.1 GCA_019242135.1 Mycobacteriaceae bacterium
AGCTGGGCAAGGTCAAACGGGTTGTCAGCCGGCGCGCGGCCGTCGACGAGGTGCTGTTGGTGCTCGACGCAACGATCGGACAGAACGGTCTCGCGCAGGCCCGAGTGTTCGCGGACGTCGTGGACATCACCGGCGTTGCGCTGACGAAGCTGGACGGCACCGCCAAGGGCGGCATCGTATTTCGGGTGCAGCAGGATCTGGGAGTGCCAGTCAAGCTGGTCGGACTCGGTGAGGGCCCCGATGACCTTGCGCCGTTCGAGCCGGCCGCGTTCGTCGACGCGCTGCTTGGGTGACCAACGACAGCGAAGATGTAACACCGCCGAAACGTCGACCCCGGATCCGTTCACATGAGCGAAACATTGCAGCGTTTCAGATGAAACAACCACTCAGCATTGTCTTGGACGGGGTCGACCGTCGAATACGTGTCCGGCCCGACACGGGTGAAGGAGGAAATATTGATGACACCCGGTCGCTCGACGTGGTGGGTGGCCACATGATCGGGGGCCGGCACCGACTCGGCAACCAGGTGGCCGGCGCAGTCGCCGAAACCGCTTACGATCTCGCTAGCGTTGGACGGACGGCATCGGGCATGGTCGGCGCCGGCAAGGAGGCATGAGATGAAGTTAATCACCGCGATCGTCAAGCCCTTCACGCTCGAAGACGTCAAGACCGGTCTGGAACAAACCGGAATACTCGGGATGACGGTCAGCGAAGTGCAGGGCTACGGCAGGCAGAAGGGGCACACCGAGGTCTACCGCGGCGCGGAGTACTCGGTCGACTTCGTACCGAAGGTGCGAGTCGAGGTGCTCGTTGACGACTCTGCCGTCGACAAGGTGGTGGACGTCATCGTCCAGGCCTCGCGAACCGGCAAGATCGGCGACGGAAAAGTATGGGTGAGCCCCGTCGAAGCCGTCGTGCGGGTGCGCACGGGGGAACGGGGCGCCGACGCGCTGTGAGTGAATGACACAGCAGAAACCCGATCCTACTTCCGAAGCCACCGTGGCACGGTCTTCGGCAGGAGGACCGCCGCGTCCCGCAAAGGATTTGGTTGCAGCGACAGAGCAGTTGGTGGCGGCGGGACCACGTCATCTCGACTCCGCCGCCCTTCGCGACGCATTGTTCGACCTGCACGAGTTCTGGCTGAGCACCAAGGCCAACGAGATCGGCATCACGGGTAACAGCGGATTTGCGATCGTCGCCACCGGCGGTCTCGGTCGTCGGGAGCTAGTCCCGTTTACCGATCTCGACTTGACACTGTTGCACGACAACATGCCGACGAGCGTGGTAAGCAAGACTGCGGATCAGCTCTGGTATCCGCTGTGGGACGCCAACATACAGATCGACCACAGCGTGCGAACGGTTCACCAAGCGCTTCAGGTGGCCGGACAGGACATCTCCGCGGGACTGGCGATGCTGGAGGCGCGTCACATCGCGGGCGATGCCGAACTATCGGACCAGCTGATCGGCGGGGCACGCCGCCAGTGGCGCACCGGGATACGCTCGCGCTTCGACGAACTAGTAGAGCTCGCGCATGCGCGCTGGCAGCGCAGCGGACAGATAGCGCACCGCGCCGAGCCCGATCTCAAGTGCGGGCGTGGCGGCCTTCGCGACGTTCAGCTGCTCAATGCGCTGGCGATCGCACAGCTCGCCGACCATTATTCGAGCCACAATCCGGACGGCCTGATCGGCTCACTGGCGAGCGCGCACCTGGCGCTTCTGGACGTGCGCACCGAACTGCACCGGATATCGCGTCGCGGCCGCGAGCTGCTGTTGGCGCAATACGCCGACGAGATCGGTTCGGCGCTGCGAATCGGCGACCGGTTCGACCTGGCCCGCATGCTCAGCGACGCCGCGCGCACGATCAGCTACTACGTCGACGCCGGGCTGCGAACCGCAGCGAACGCATTGCCGCGGAAGGGGTTAGCAGCTCTGCGGCGGCCCGTGCGACGTCCGCTGGACGAGGGAGTCGTCGAGTTCGGCGGGGAAGTCGTGCTGGCCCGCGACGCTCGTCCGGAGCGCGACCCCGGCCTCATCCTGCGAGTCGCCGCGGCGTCGGCCACGACGGGCCTGCCACTGTCTGCGTCCACGCTGCGCCGGCTGGCGGACTCGGCGCCGGAACTGCGCACGCCGTGGCCGCGCCAGGCGCTCAAAGACCTGCTGGTGTTGCTGTCGGCCGGACCGACGTCGGTGGCCACCATTGAGGCATTGGACCGAACGGGACTGTGGGGCAGGCTTTTCCCGGAATGGGGGGCGGTGCGGGACCTTCCTCCGCGCGACATCATCCACATCTGGACGGTGGATCGGCATCTCACCGAAACAGTGGCCAAGGCGAGCGCATTGACCACCCGGGTGGCCCGGCCGGATCTGCTTGTGCTCGGCGCGCTCCTGCATGACATCGGCAAGGGCCGCGGCGGCGACCACAGCGTGATCGGGGCAGAACTCGCCACGCAGATCGGCATCCGGCTGGGCCTTGCCCCGTCCGATGTGGAGACGCTGTCGGCCATCGTGCGCCATCACCTGCTGTTGCCGCGCACCGCGACGCGCCGAGATCTGCAAGAACCCGAGACGATCACGATGGTTGTCGACGCGCTCGGTGGCGACCCGCAGCTGCTG